>CAZNTY010000076.1:0-4644 GCA_964576085.1 uncultured Undibacter sp.
GGCGTCTACGCACTCGATTTCGCCGCGGTGCTGATGCTCGCGGATGCCATGGGCGCGCTCAACACGCTGCTCGTCGAGCTACTTCCTGAGATCGAACCGATCATCGTGCGCGCCTACGCCAAGGCCTCTGAATGAGCACCACACAGGTCTCGATCCGGCTCGGCGTCGAGGGCAAGGCGGACGTCAAGCGCGCGTTCGACGAAGTCGGCAAGGCCGGACAGGATGCGTTCCGCGGCGTCACGGGCTCCATGGATGCGGCCGGCGCTGCCGCGGACCGCGAGACGCAGCGGCTGCAGCGGCTTGCCCAGGCCGCGAGGCAAGCAGCGGCCGCCGACCAGGCGCAGCGCGGCTTCAATGCGGTCCTCGGGGTGGACACCGGCGCGCCCAAGTCGGCGCGCGATTCCGCAGCGGTGTTCGAGGAGGCGGCGCGGGCGGCGGACGATCTCGCGGCGCGCACTGCCGCGCTGCGGGCGCAGATCGATCCGATGGGTGCCGCGCAGGCGAGGCTCAACGCCGAGATCGCCGAAGCCAACACGCTGTTCAAGGCGGGCGCCATCACGGCTGCCGAGCAGGCCGCCGCGCACGGACTGGCGCAGGCGCGGTTCGACGCGACCTCGAAGGCCCTCGGCGGCATCGGCGCGAGCGGCAAGCTCACCTCGGCACAGCTCGTCAACCTGAGCTATCAGCTCAACGACGTCGTCGTCTCGCTCGCGAGCGGCCAGCGCCCCCGGATGGTGCTGATGCAGCAGGGGTCGCAGATCGCCCAGATTTTCGGTCCGGGCGCGGGCGTCAGCGGCGTCCTTCGCGGAGTCTGGCAGGGCCTCACCAGTCTGATCTCGCCCACCGTTGCGGTCGTCGCCGGCATCGCCGCGATCGGGGCGGCGGTCGGCTACTCCTATTACCGCTACATCGAGTCGCAGAAGGAGCTCGAAGTCGCGCTCGCCGGCACCGGCCGCGCTGCCGGCGTGACGGTCGGTCAGATCGAGCGCATCGCCGAGCAGTCGGCATCGGCCGGCAATGTTTCGGTCGCCTCCGCCCGCGACATGGAAGCCGCGTTCCTGCGCACGGGCAGGATCGCGGTCAGAAACTTCGAAGGCCTGATCAAGGTCGTCAAGAACTATGCGGCGACCACCGGCACCGACGTTGCGGCAGCGACCAAGGAGCTTGCCAGCGCGTTCGCTGATCCGGTCAGGGGCGCGGACGCGCTCAACGAGAAGCTCAACTTCCTCGACGACCGCACGCGCCAGTATGTCCGCACGCTTGCCGATCACAATGATCGCACGGGCGCCCAGCGTGTCCTGCTCGACGCGCTCAAAGGAAGCCTGGTCAATGCCTCGGAGGCGACCACGGCGCTCGGCCGCGCCTGGGATTTCGTCGGGCGCATGGCGTCGAACGCGTACGACGCCATGGGCCGGGCGATCTCGCGGGTGTTCGACGGCGCCCCCCTCGACGAGCGGCTTAAGGAGCTGCAGCAGGAACGCGCGCGGCTCAAGGCGCTGATCGAGAACCCGCCGACCCGTTTCGCCGCGCAGGCCCGCAATTTCAATACGCGGATGCTGGCGGAGGCCGACGCCGAGATCGCCAAGATCGAGGCCAAGCTCAATACGATCGAGCAGCGCGCAAAGGAAGCCAAGGCGAACGAGCTCTCGGTGCGCGCCGGCACGGTCGCGCGCGACCTGACGCCCGGCTTCGAGGAACTGCAGACGCTCAAGGCGCGCGAGGCGCAGCTTCGCACGGCACTCGATGATCCGCTGGTCCGCCAGAAGGTCGCCGATCTCAAGCAGGTCCAGACCGCCTATGATGCGGTCACCCGCGCGATCCTGACCTGGCTTGACCCTGCCGAGAAAGCGCGACGCCTCGATGAACTCGAAATCCGTGCACTGCAGGCGAAGACGCCGGAGCAGAAGGCCGCCATCGCAGAGGAGCGGCGGCGGATCGAACTCGCCGGCCAGGCTATTCCGGTCGCTATCGCGGAAGCCGACATCACGCGCGCCGGCACAAAGGCGCGCGCCGAGGCCACGCAGGCGCTGATCGACCAGGCGCGGATCCTCGACGTCAACACCAAGGCGACGCTCGGCCTCGCGGATGCCTGGCTCAAGGGCGCCGCGGCCGCCCAGCAGGCGGAAGCCCGGCGCAAGGCGCTGACCGAAGCCGTCCAGAACGGCGTCGATGTCGAGAGCCGGGCGCGCGATCTCCTGCGCGAGCAGATCGCCGAACAGGCGGCGCAATCGGCCAAGTCGGTCAATGATCTGACGGCGGAAGCCGCCGCCCAGCGCCGGCTCAACGATGCCGTCCTTGCCGGCCGGCTCTCGACCGAGCAGGCGCCGCGGCAGATGCAGGTCGAGCAGGCGCTGCGGCCTTTGATCATCGCGCAGTCGCTCGCCGAAGGCGATGCCAAGGCGACCCTCGGCCGCGTCATCGATGCGTTGCGTGGCGCCTATGCGCGCCTCCATGGCGAGCAGGCGCGAGCCGCTGCGCTGCAGACGCTCGAAGGCCAGAAGAACCAGATCGAGCTTCTGCAGAAGCAGATCGATCTCGCCGGCACATCGGAGTCCCAACGCGCGATCATCATCGCGCAGCTGCAGGCCGAGCAGCAGCTCCGCCAGAAAGGGATCGATCTCGCCAGCGCCGAGGGCCAGGCGATCCTTGCCAACGCCGGCTACATCGAGCGGCTCAATCAGTCGCTCGCGCGCTCGCAGGGCGCCATGCAGTCCCTGCAGAGCATGACGGACACCACGTTCAATCATTTCGCGGACCTGATCGCGCAGGGCAAGCTCGACTGGAAATCCTGGGCCGACGCCGGACGCGCGGCGCTCGCCGACATCGAGAAGGAAATCCTCAAGCTCGCGGTGCTCAATCCGCTCAAGAATTTCCTGTTCGGCACCAACCTCACCACGCTCGGCGATGTCGGCGGGCTGTTTGGCGGATTGCTGAAGGGGTTCAAATTCCACGAGGGCGGCGTCGTCGGACTCGACGGAAGGTCGGTGGCGCTGCCGGCCGCGGTCTTCCGTACCGCCCCGCGCTTCCACGACGGCGCATTCCTCTCTCCTGATGAAGTGCCGGCGATCCTGCAGCGTGGCGAACGCGTGCTCAGCCGAGACGAGGCGCGGATGTATGGGACGGGCGGTGCCCTGGCGGTCGCCCCCGTCGTCAACGTGACAATCCAGACGCCGAGCCCGGCCGCCTTCCAGGCGAGCCGCGCCCAGGTCGCGGCCGACCTCGCGCGCGCGGTGCGCACGGGCATGCGAGGCAGTTGAAGCGATGCCCTTGCCGTTCCGCAACATCTCGTTCCCGCCCTATGTGGCGCGCGGGGCGACGGGCGGGCCGTCATTCTCCACCAACGTGGTGACGCTCGCCTCGGGCGCCGAAGAGCGCAACATCTTGTGGGCGAACGCGCGCGGCAAATGGAATATCTCGACCGGCATCCGCACCCGCGAGCAGATGCTCGAGGTGATCGCGTTCTTTCATGTGGTGAAGGGGCGCGCCTACTCGTTCCGCTTCAAGGACTGGAACGACTACAGCGCGACCGGCCAGACGATGGTCGAGATCACCCCGACCGTCTGGCAGCTCGTCAAACGCTACAGCATCGGGGGATTCGAGCACCTACGAACCGTCACCAAGCCGGCGGTCGGGACCGTCGCCGTGCTGGTCGGTGGGATCCCGACTGTGCCGTCAGGCATCGATTACCTGACAGGTCAGCTGACCTTCGCCTCCGCGCCCGGATTGCCGCCGACCGCGAGCTTCGAATTCGACGTGCCGGTGCGGTTCGACACCGATCACCTGCCGGTGCAGGCGAACGCCTTCGATCAACAAATGGTCTCGCAAATTGATCTGGTCGAAGTACGCGAATAACTGTCGCCTGAGGACTCCACTCGAATGCGCGATTTGTCGGCCTCGCTGCGGGACAAGCTCGCAAGCGGCCTCACAACGTTCTGCCATTGCTGGCTGCTGCAGCGGACCGATGGCGTCAAGATCGGGTTCACCGACCACGACGAGGACATCACCTTTGACGGCGTCACCTACGAGCGCCTCGCCGGCATGACCGCCTCTGCCGTGACGCAGACGCTCGCGCTCAACGTCGACACCATGGACATCGCGGGCGCGCTGCAGAGCGACCATCTCAACGAATCCGATCTCGCCGCCGGGCTCTACGACAATGCATCGCTCACGCTGTTCCTGGTCGACTGGACCGATGTGAATGACCGCGAGATCGTGTTCAGCGGCTCTGTCGGGGAGATTTCGCGGGGGCTCAACGCGTTCACGACCGAGATGCGGGGCCTTTCGCATGCGCTCAACCAGGAGCGCGGCCGGCTTTACCAGCGCTCGTGCGATGCCGACCTCGGCGATGCCCGCTGCACCGTCAATCTCAACTCGCCGACCTACAAGGGCAGCGGCACGGTCGACGGCGTTGCCACCAACCACACGTTCTCGGCCAGCGGGCTTGGCGGCTACCAGGACGGCTGGTTCACCGTCGGCAAGGTGACGTGGCTCACCGTCGCCAATGCCGGCGCGATTATGGAAGTCAAATTCCATGTCAACAACGGCGCCGAGGTCTCGTTCGAACTCTGGGAGACCATGCCCTTCGACATCGCGGTCGGCGACACGTTCAGCGTGACGGCGGGCTGCGACAAGAGCCTCGCCACC
>CAZNTY010000077.1:0-1789 GCA_964576085.1 uncultured Undibacter sp.
CTCGATCTGCGGGCCGAACAGCTCCAGCATCCGGCCGGTGCCGGTGCCGAGATCGAGCAGCGCGCGGAACGGCGGGCCGGCGAGCGCGGCGCGAATCGCCTCCTCGACCGCGGCGTCGGCGACGTGCAGCTTGCGGATGCGGTCCCATTCGGCGGCGTGCTCGCGGAAGTATTTCTGCGCGGCGGCGGCGCGGGCGGCGCGCACCGCGGCGAGCTTTTCACGATCGCGTTTGATCAGCCGGTCGCCGAGATCGAGCTGCGCGAGCAGCGCACGCGCCAGCGTGGCGCCGCCGCCGGTGTCAGCCAGGCGGAAGAACGCCCAGGTGCCCTCGCGGTAACGCTCGACCAGCCCGGCTTCCGCCAGCAATTTGAGGTGACGGGAGATGCGCGGCTGCGACTGGTGCAGAATGTCGGTGAGGTCGGAGACGGTCAGCTCGGCCTCGGCCAGCAGCGCCAGGATGCGCAGCCGGGTGTCCTCGCCCGCCGCCTTGAGCGCGGTGTTGAGCGCGTCGAATCCGAGACTATTTGGCGCCATAAGGTACCGGCCGCTTCTGCCCACTATATAAAGATATCTTTATACCTTATTGAAAGCGATGGCAACCTGCATCAGCCCGTCATTGCCGGGCTTGATCCGGCAATCCATGATGAGGAGGCCGCGGTCCGCGGACTTATGGAAAGTCTTTTGGTCTGCAACGCCGCATGGATGCCCGGATCAAGCTTACGGCCGGACCGCGCTTCGCGCGGACCCGGTTGTCCGGGCATGACAGTCGCAATTAAGGCCACGCCGGAGACGAACTCATGACCCCCAAAGACTTCGGCGTCTGGGAGGGCGAAGTCACGACCGAGCTGCCGGTGCAGCCGGATGCCGGCGTCTATTTCATCGGCCGCATCCGCACGCCGTGGAAAGAGCGCAAGGACTGCCCGAAAAACGCCCGCGAATCCGACGCGGTCTGCACGGTCGAGGTCGACGCGCGCTGGGCGCCGGCGCTCAAGGACGTCGAGACCTGCTCGCACCTCGTCCTGCTCTATTGGATGGACCGCTCGCCGCGCAACATCGTGCTGCAGGTGCCGTCGCACTACGGCGTGCAGCGTGGCACCTTTGCCCTGCGCTCGCCGGCACGGCCCAACCCGATCGCGATGAGCGTCGTGAAGCTGCTGCAGGTCGAGGGCAATAGACTGTCGGTCGTCGGGCTCGACTGCCTCGACGGCACGCCGCTCCTCGACATCAAGCCGTATTTCGCCTCGACCGACTGCGTGCCGGACGCGGTGGTCGGCTGGCACGCCGGGCGGGCCCAAAAATAAGGCATCCGTTGGCCACGTGAGCGGCGGTTCCGGGGTTCCCAAAAAATTTTACAGTCTTCTCGCGCAGTTGTGAGCGGAACAACGACCCGTCCCTGCCGTTGCCTCGACGAACTTGAGGCAACGGAGCGGAGGGTATCATGCGTCAATCCATGCTGATGGCGACGATCGCGGTCGGCGCAGCGCTGGCGTGCGGCCATGCGCAGGCCCAGTCCTTCGCACTGTTCGCGCCGCCGGCGCAGGATGAGATCGCGCCGCAGGCCGTTGAGCCGGCGCCCGCCGAGCCGAGCGAGAACGAGGACGCGCAGATGGACCCGCGGCTGCAGCGCCAGATCGTTGACTATCGCGGCAAGGAAGCACCCGGCACCATCATCGTCGATACGCCGCACACGTATCTCTATTACGTGCTCGGCGACGGCTAGGCGATCCGCTTCGGCATCGGCGTCGGCCGCGAGGGCTTCACCTGGTCGGGCGTGCATCCCGTCGTGCGC
>CAZNTY010000078.1:0-4220 GCA_964576085.1 uncultured Undibacter sp.
CTCGCGCGCGCCGGGCTTGTACCAGGCGTCGGCGCCCTCCTGCTCGAAGGCCTCGGCAATGCGCTTGTTGACCGCCGCATCGATCAGGATTTCGGCCGAGCCGTCGTTCTTCTCGCGCACGAACACCGCGATCGGCACGCCCCAGGCGCGCTGGCGCGAGATCACCCAGTCGGGGCGGCTTTCGATCATGCCGGTGATGCGGTTCTCGCCGGCGGCCGGCACCCAGCGTGTCTTGCCGATCTCGCGCAGCGCGACCTCGCGCAGCGTGGCGCCACCCGGCGCAAACGGCTTGTCCATCGCAATGAACCATTGCGGCGTGTTGCGGAAGATCACGGGCTTCTTCGACCGCCACGAATGCGGATATTGATGCTTCAGCCGGCCGCGCGCGATCAGCATGCCGGCCTCGACCAGCGCCTTGATGACGGCCTCGTTGGCGTCGCCCTTTTCCCCCTTGTCGTTGATGACGCGCTTGCCCGTGAAGCCCGGCGCCAGCGCGGTGAAGGCGCCGTTCTCGTCCACCGTGTAGGGGATCGCGGTGTTGATGCCGCGCGCTTCAAGTGCGCGCGCGTTCGCGGTCCACACTTCGAAGTCTTCGCGGCCGTGGCCCGGCGCGGTGTGGACGAAGCCGGTGCCGGCGTCGTCGGTGACGTGCTCGCCTGCGAGCAGTGGCACGTCGAAATCGTAGCCGCCCTTGGCTTTCAGGGGATGCGCGCACGTCATCCCCGCCAGCGCGGCGGCATCGATCGATTTTACTTTCTCATAGGCCGAGGCCCGTGCCTGCTTGAACACATCCTCGGCGAGCTTGTCGGCAAGGATCAGCAAGTCGCCGGTCCTGGCCCAGTTATCAGCCGGCGCGTCGGTGACTTTGTAGAGTCCGTAGTCGATCTTGGGCGAGAAGCTGATGGCGCGGTTGCCCGGCAGCGTCCACGGCGTGGTGGTCCAGATCACGACGGACTCGCCGTTTCCTCCTTTAACCGGAAACTTCACCCACACCGTATCGCTGGTGTAGTCCTCGTACTCGACCTCCGCTTCCGCCAGCGCGGTTTTCTCGACCACCGACCACATCACCGGCTTCGAGCCGCGGTACAAGGTGCCGTTCGCCGCGAACTTCATCAGCTCGCGCGCGATCTGCGCCTCGGCCGGAAAGCTCATCGTCGTGTAGGGATGCGACCAGTCGCCCTCGACGCCGAGCCGCTTGAACTCCGCGCGCTGCACGTTGAGCCAGTGCTCGGCATAGGCGCGGCATTCCTGGCGAAACGCGATCATCGCCGCGGAATTTTTCAGGTCCGGCTTCGGCCTGCCCTTGGAGCGGTAGTTCTCCTCCTCGATCTTCCACTCGATCGGCAGGCCGTGGCAGTCCCAGCCCGGCACATAGTTGGAGTCGAAGCCGAGCATCTGCTGGCTGCGCGTCACCACGTCCTTGAGCACCTTGTTCAACGCAGTGCCGATGTGGATGTTGCCGTTGGCGTAAGGCGGGCCGTCATGCAGGATGAACTTCGGCCGTCCCTTCGCCTTCTCGCGCATCTGCCGGTAGATGCCCTGCCCTGCCCAGCGCTTGAGGATCTCCGGCTCGCGCTGCGGCAGGCCGGCGCGCATCGGGAAATCCGTCTGCGGCAGGAACAGGGTTTCGGAGTAGTCGCGCTCGGGCTTGGTCATCGCGGGGCTGTGTAGCAGGCCGATTCGGCCGCGGAAAGACCGTCTAGATCTCACCGAGTCTCGGAAAGGCGTCCGGGGCGCGGGCCAGCGCCGCGCGCGCCTGCGCGGCATCGGCGTCCATATGACGCTTGAGATCATCGATGGTCTCGAACTTCGCCTCGGCGCGGACCCACGAGATGAACGCGACGTCGATCTGCTGGCCGTAAAGATCGCCGGCGAAATCGAACAGGAACACCTCCAGGAGCGGCGCGCCGTTGTCGAAGGTCGGCCGGCGTCCGAAACTCGCGACGCCGCCGACGAGCTTGCCGCCGACCGATACCCGCACCGCGTAGATGCCATGCTTCAGGCCGCAGGCCGGATCGAGCCGGATGTTGGCGGTCGGAAAGCCAAGCTCGCGCCCACGCTTGTCGCCGTGGATGACCTCGCCCGACACGAACCAGGGCGCGCCGAGCAGTTCGGCCGCCTCGATCACTTTGCCCTCAGCGAGCGCGGCACGCACCGCGCCCGACGACACCGGCCGTCCCTCGTCCTCGAGCTGCGGCACGATGTCGACGGGGAAGCCGAGCCGCTCACCCTGTTGGCGCAGGAAGGCCGGCGAGCCGGCGCGGCCCTTGCCGAAATGAAAGTCATATCCGATCGCCGCGCCGCCGACCGCAAAGCGGCCGTGGAGGATTGTCACGACGAAGTCCTCGGCGCTCGTCGTCGCGAGCGCGGCATCGAACGTCATCACGATCGCGCCGGAAAGGCCGGCCCCCGCCAGAAGCCGCAATTTCGAGCGCTCGTCACTGAGTTGGAACAGGGGTTGCTGCGGCCGAAGGAACGTCCGTGGGTGGGGGGCGAAGGTCAGCGCGGCGGCCGGCCGGCCAAGCGCGGCGGCGCGACGTTGTGCCGCTCCGATCACGGCACGGTGGCCGCGATGCATGCCGTCGAAATTGCCGATCGCCATCACCGCGCCCTTGAGCGCGTCCGGCGCGTCATCGCGCCCGACGATAAATGGCGCCCGTGCCTGGTTTTTTCCCGTCATCAGTGAAAATTCGGTCGAATCCCGGGCGGACGGTGCTGATTTGACGGGTCCGCGTCAAGCGAGGCAGCCATGCGTTAAGGATTCCGTAACCATCCGACCCGGTTAACCGCCTGTTCAAACGGCTCTGCTAGTTGTCGCCAGATTTTCGGCAGGACGAGAGCGATGGCCGTTGATTTTTCGATACCGGTTCTGGTGGTCGACGATTACGGAACGATGATCCGGATCATCCGGAACCTGCTGCGTCAGCTCGGCTTCGAAAAGATCGACGACGCCAGCGACGGCAATGCCGCGCTCGCCAAGATGCGGGCGACCAAATACGGCCTCGTCATCTCGGATTGGAATATGGAGCCGATGACGGGCTACGACCTGCTGCAGAAAGTGCGCGGCGACCGCACACTGAGCGAGACGCCCTTCATCATGATCACCGCCGAATCGAAGACCGAGAACGTGATCGCGGCGAAGAAGGCAGGCGTGGACAACTACATCGTCAAGCCGTTCAACGCGGAAACGCTGAGAAGCAAAATCGAAGCGGTGTTCGAGGACAGGCCGATCACGGCGCGACTCGACGACCCGACGGCGAAATCAGACGACAAGGCAACGCCGGCTCCGGTCGCCTGACGCGCCATCACCACGCCAGGCGACGCATCAGGGCTCGCGGAATCCGGCCGGCAAACGCCCGATGCATCGCGTCGACGCCGTCGAAATCGCCGGCGTGAATCCCCGCGGTCACGAACAGAAAATCGATGCCGAGCGCGTCGGCGCCGGCAAAATCCGTGCGCAGTGAATCGCCGATCGCCAGCACGCGATCAGGCGCGGGGGACCGGCCCGTGACGCGACCGAGCGCGAGATCGTAGATCGGGCGGTACGGCTTGCCGGCATAGAGCACCTCGCCGCCCATTGCCTTGTAGAGGTCGGCAATCGCGCCGGCGCAATAGACGAGCCGCGGGCCGCGCTCGACCACGACGTCCGGATTGGCGCAGACCATGAACAGCTTGCGCGCAAGCATCCGCTCGAGTCGCGGCCGATAGTCCTCGGCGGTCTCCGTCTCGTCGTGCTCGAGCCCGGAGCACACGACGTAGTCGGCGCTCTCCAGCGGCGCGAATGTCACGTCGAGCCCGGCAAAGATCGGCTTATCGCGCGGCGGGCCGATGTGACAGACCGTCTGTCCGGGCCGCGAACCGATCACCGCACGCGTCACGTCGCCGGAGGAAACGATGTCGTCGTAAGCCGAACGCGACACGCCGAAGCCATCGATCTGCGCGATCACCGCCTCGCGCGGGCGCGGCGCATTGGTGATCAGCACCACCTGTCCGCCACGGGCGCGAAACTGCATCAATGCCTCGCACGCCTCCGGGAATGCGCTCACGCCGTCGTGCACGACCCCCCAGACATCGGACAGCACGACGTCATAATCGCCGGCGATCTCGGCAAAATGCGCGGTGATCGGTGGAACAACGCCGCTCATGGAATGAAAAACAACGTGATCGAAAACTACCGCCGGCCGCCGGCGGCGCTGACGAGCTGGCCCGTTTCGCTATTG
>CAZNTY010000079.1:0-2356 GCA_964576085.1 uncultured Undibacter sp.
TCGTGATTGAGACCGGCGCGTTCTGATCACCGGCATTGAACAGACAGGCGGTTTCGTGACTGGTGAACAGCGGTTCGGGACCGTTGCTCCAGCCGGGGATGTAGCCTTCGGCGATCGCCCATAGGCGGCGGCCTGGTACGGTCATAAAAGCAGCTCCGGACGAGCGCCCCCGGCGGCAACGCGCGGCCGGCGGGGAAGGTTCGCGCGCCAGCAATACATTGACAATGCTCGGCAATTCCTCCATCGCCCGTGCAAGAAGCCGCTGGACAACCATCACGCGCCGCGCAATAGTTCGGCTGTGGTGGCGGGGAAGCCGGCGGGACCACGCGGGCTTCTCTTGGGGGCGCGCCCGTGGATTTTCAGCGATCCGCCGTTCTCACGTTCCTCTTATGCGTCGGGCTGTCAATTGCGCCGGCGGCGCAGGCGGCGTGGCTCTATGTCGGCCAGGCGCCGTTCGGCACCGACAGCCCGGACTGCGGGCCGATCGGCAAGCCGTTCTGCGCCACGCTTCAGCAGGCGGTCACGAACGCCCAGCCCGGTGATTCCATCCTGATCGAGCCGAATGGCGGCAATGTCGGATCGGCCACGATCACGAAGGCAATCAACATCGTTGGACTGATCTCCGCCGGGGTGTATGCGCCCAACGCACCCTGCCTCGTCATCAATGCTCACGCCACCGAGGTGGTTTCGCTGACGCAGTTCACCTGCGACCAGGGCGGGACCGCAAAGAACGGGATCCAATTCAATTCAGGAAAGTCGCTTCGTCTCGACAACGTGGAAATTCGCGGCGGCACCGCCGGCACCTGCGGCATCCTGTTCAAGCCCCGCGCCGCCTCCACCTTGCTGATCACCAACTCGACGGTCAGCGGCTACGGCACCACGGGTGTCGGCGGCGGCATCTGCATTGCGCCGCGCGCGGGCGGCAGCGCCACGGCGACGCTCAGCCATGTCGCGCTCCGATCGAATCGCTTCGGCCTGCATGCCGAGGGGACGAACGGCGC
Source organism: uncultured Undibacter sp. (assembly GCA_964576085.1). GTDB lineage: Bacteria > Pseudomonadota > Alphaproteobacteria > Rhizobiales > Xanthobacteraceae > Pseudolabrys. The sequence goes on from CAZNTY010000079.1 coordinate 1,002, forward strand.
CGTCAGGCTGGTGATTGCGAGCGGCACCATTCAAGGCAACGGCGGCAGTGGCCTTTACGCCGGCACCAATTCATCGCTGTTCGTCAAGGACAGCACGATCATCGGCAACAATACCGGTCTCTCCCACGCGGGAGGCACGCTGGTTTCGCTCGGGGGCAATGTGCTGTCCGGCAACACACATGACGGCGCATTTACTTCGACCGTGAAGCCGCAATGACGGAAGGGCCGGTGCGGACAACGAACAAGGCTGTCGCCAAGGATGGCATCATGCGCGGTTCGATATGGATCGGATGGGCCGTTGCGGTGGCCGCGTCGAGCGTCCCCGTTCCATCAGCCGCCGACCCGGCGGCGACCAAGACAATCTATCTCAACAATGTGAATGGCAGCGACGGCGCCGGCTGCGGCGGGGTGGCCGTGGGCGCCTGCAAGACGCTGCAATTCGCGGCCGATCAGGCGGCGTCCGGCGACACGTTGCTGATGGTCAATCCAGGCGATTACGGGCCGGCCACCATCACGAAATCCCTGACCATCCAGGGCATCGCCGGCGCCGGGGTATTCTCACCGCCCAACGTGGCGTGCGTTACCGTCGCTGCTGGCGCCAGCGACAAGATCGCGATCAGTGAATTCACCTGCGACCAAACGACAGATCAGGACGGTATTCTGTTTACGTCCGGAGCGTCCTTGGCTCTAGACCGGGTCACGCTTGATGGCAACAACCACCTTAACGTAGGCGTCGACATCAATACAACGACACGGGCCGATCTATTCGTTCGCGATTCAACCATCGTCAGCTTCAGCTACGGCGTCGGCATTAGATTCAGCACGGCGTTCGTCGACGGCAGCCTGCACAACGTCACTCTCGAATACAACAACGTCGGGGTATTCGCGAACGTCGACACGCAGCTCATGATATCGGACTGTGTCATTTCCCAAAACAAGGGCGACGGCTTGAAGTCGGTCGGGGTGGGACCGTCCGTTCCTCCGCGCCTGCTGGTGTCCGGCACCACGATTGCCATGAACGGCACCGGTCTGAGCGCCGAAGCGGGCAAGGGCGCCAGCGGCAAAGGCGAAATCATTTCCTTCGGCGGCAATTCGCTCGCCGGCAACACGATCGACGGCACGTTCACGTCGAAGCAGCTGCCCAAATAGCTGCCGGATCGCGCCTAAAGTGCCTTGACGATGCTCTCGGTCATCTTCTTAGCGTCGCCGAGCAGCATCATGGTGTTGTCGCGGTAGAACAGCGGGTTGTCGATGCCGGCATAGCCCGACGCCAGCGAGCGCTTGATGAACATCACGGTGCCGGCCTTCCAGACCTGCAGCACCGGCATGCCGTAGATCGGCGAGGACTTGTCCTC
>CAZNTY010000080.1:0-2117 GCA_964576085.1 uncultured Undibacter sp.
GCACCGGCCTCGGACTCGCGATCGTCGGGCGTATCCTCGAGGAGCATGGCGGGATGCTCGAACTGCGCGACGCGGCCGAGAAAATCCCGGGACAGCGCGGCGCCTGGATGCGCATGCGCTTTGCCAGCAAGCCTGTCGAGAAAGACGATGACGACGACCGACCGCAAACCGTTCGAAGCGAGATGTCCTGACGATGCCGGCTGAAATTCTGATCGTTGACGACGAAGCAGACATCCGCGACCTGGTTGCCGGCATCCTGGAGGACGAAGGCTATGTGACGCGGACGGCGCGCAACAGCGACGAGGCGCTGGCGGCCATGGCGACGCGTCGGCCCAACCTCGTGCTGCTCGACATCTGGCTGCAGGGCAGCAACCTTGACGGCCTGCAACTGCTCGACCTGTTCAAGCAGGAGCACCCGGAGGTCGCCGTCGTCATGATCTCCGGCCACGGCAATATCGAAACCGCGGTCGCGGCGATCAAGCACGGCGCCTACGACTTCATCGAAAAGCCCTTCAAGGCCGACCGGCTGCTGCTAGTCGCCGAACGCGCCATCGAGAATTTCCGACTGCGGCGCGAGGTGAAGCAGCTCAAGCAAATGGCGCCGGCGCCGGCGGCGCTGGTCGGCAAGTCCGCCGCCATGACCCAGTTGCGCCAGACCATCGACAAGGTCGCGCGCACCAACAGCCGCATCCTGCTGGTTGGACCATCGGGCGCCGGCAAGGAACTGACCGCGCGGATGATCCACCAGTCGTCGAATGTTGCCGCCGGCCCCTTCGTCGTCCTCAACGCCGCCGCCATCACGCCCGAGCGCATGGAAGCCGAATTGTTCGGCTCGGACCACAGCAATGGCGGGGAGGGCCGCAAGGCCGGCGCGCTCGAGGAGGCGCATGGCGGCACGCTATTCATCGACGACATCGCCGACCTGCCGCGCGAGACGCAGAACAGGATCCTGCGCGTTCTGGTCGACCAGACGTTCCAGCGCGTGGGGGGCACCGCCAAGATTGCCGTCGACGTGCGCGTCATTTCGTCGACGGCGCGCAACCTCGAGGCCGAGATCGCCGCCGGGCGATTCCGCGAAGACCTCTATCACCGGCTGTCGGTCGTGCCGATCCGCGTGCCGCCGCTGGCCGAACGGCGCGAGGACATCCCGGCGCTGGTCGAGTATTTCATGGAGCAGATCTCGCAATCGACCGGGCTGCCGAAACGCCGCATCGGCGAGGACGCGATGGCGGTGCTGCAATCGCACGACTGGCCCGGCAACGTTCGCCAGCTCCGCAACAATGTCGAGCGCCTGATGATCCTCGCCGGCGGCGATCCTTCCGCGGTGGTCGACGCCGGCATGCTGCCGCCCGACGTCGGCTCGATGGTCCCGAGTATGCCGAACGGCAACGGCGGCGAGCACCTGATGGGGATGCCGCTGCGCGATGCGCGCGAGGTGTTCGAGCGGGAGTATCTCGTCGCACAGATCAGCCGGTTCGGCGGCAACATCTCGCGCACGGCCGAATTCGTCGGCATGGAACGCTCGGCCCTGCATCGCAAACTCAAGGCGCTGGGAATAGGGTGATGTCGCGGATCGTCTACGTGAACGGCCGCTATCTGCCCCAGGCCGAGGCAAAAGTGCCGGTCGAAGACCGTGGCTATCAGTTCGCCGACGGCGTCTACGAGGTCTGCGAGGTGAGGGGCGGACGACTGGTCGACGAACGCCGCCATCTGGCGCGTCTCGACCGATCGCTGTCGGAGTTGCAGATCGCCGCCCCGATGTCGCGCGCCGCGCTCGGCATCGTGCTGCGCGAGACGCTGCGGCGCAATCGCGTCCGCGATGGGCTCGTCTATATCCAGGTCTCACGCGGCGTGGCGCGACGCGATCATGCATTTCCGCCGCCCGGCACGCCGGCAAGCGTCGTGGTCAGCGCGAACGCGATCGCCGCCGCGGCCATCGAACGGCTTGCGGCGGATGGTATCGCCGTCGTGACCGTGCCCGACGAACGTTGGGCACGCGTCGACATCAAGTCGCTATCACTCTTGCCGAACGTGCTGGCAAAGCAGGCGGCTCGCGCACAGGGCGCGAAGGAAGCCTGGCTGGTCGACAAGACCGGGCACGTCACCGAAGGCTCGTC
>CAZNTY010000081.1:0-8758 GCA_964576085.1 uncultured Undibacter sp.
GATTATTTTTTTCAACCCGGCGTAAATCGTCACCAGGCGCTCGCACAGGTCGGCGCGCTCATTGGTCTCCAGCGAGCCGCAGGCCACGTAGAGCAGCCGGTTGCCGTCCGACTCGATAAGGCCCCAGCCGGTACGGCGCAGGCCCGGGTCGATGCCGAGAATGCGAATCAGTCGTCCCATCAGGCTCCGTTGATAGCCCTAGCGCCGGGCTTCGGCCAGAAAGCGTCGCAGGTGCAGGCCCTGCCGGCCATGAGGGAAGTGGCGGTTTCCCCGCTATTTCTTCCGGTTGGTCCTGTTCCGGGCGGCGGCTCATAGCAGCGTGCCCGACAGGATGACGAGGGCGACGCTGAAATAGATCACCAGCCCGGTCACATCGACCAGCGTCGCCACGAACGGCGCCGACGCACTGGCCGGGTCGAAGCCGAGCCGCTGCAGGATGAACGGCAGCATGGATCCCGCGAGCGAGCCGAACGTAACGATGCCGACGAGGCCCGTGCCGACAGTCAAGGCGACCAGCGGCCAATAGACCCCATAGTCGTAGAACCCGAGCATTTGCCAGACCGTAATCCGCACCATGCCGATCGCGCCGAGAATAGTGCCGAGCAGGACACCGGTCGGCAGTTCGCGTAGGGCGACACGCCACCAGTCCGCCAGCCGCAATTCCTGCAGCGCCAGCGAACGGATCAGCAGCGAGGTCGCCTGCGACCCGGAGTTGCCGCCGGAGCTCATGATCAGCGGAATGAACAGCGTGAGCACCAGAGCCTTCTCCAGCTCCGATTCGAAATGCTGCATGGCGCTCGCGGTGAGCATCTCGCTCAGGAACAGGGCGCACAGCCAGCCGGCGCGCTTGCGGATCATCTCGCCGAAGCCGATCTGCATGTAAGGCTTCTCGATCGCCAGCATGCCGCCGAACTTCTGCACGTCCTCGCTGCCTTCCTCCAGGATCGCATCGATCACGTCATCGACGGTCACGATGCCGAGCACGCGGCCGACATTGTCCACGACCGGCACCGCGAGGAGATCGTATTTGCGGAACAGCCGTCCGACCTCCTCGCGATCGGTGAGCGGGGAGACCGTGATCGGCTCAGGCATCCGTGCCGCCGACAGGATCGGCGAGTCAGGCTCGGCCGCAATCAGGCGGCGCAGCGTGACGGCCTGCAGCAGTCGTCTGGTCTGCGGATCGAGCACGTAGATCGCGTAAACGGTCTCGCGGCTGCGCTCGACCTGCCGGATGTGCTGCAAGGTCTGCTGCGCCGTCCAGGTGCTGGGAACGCTGACGAACTCCGTCGTCATGATGCTGCCCGCCGTGTTCGGCGGATAGACCAACAGCCGCTCGATCGATGCGCGGGTATCGGGATCGAGCCGCGCCAGCAACTGCGAGCGGGCCGGCTCGTTCAGCCGACGAAAGATGTCGGCCGCGCGGTCGGCGGCCGTGGCCGCGAGCAAGTGCCCGGCCTGCTCGAGCGGCAGCAGGCTGACCAGTTCGGGCGCAAACTCGAGCTCCGGCTGATCGAGAATCTCGACGGCGCGATCGGCCGGAAGGCGGGCCAGCACAGCAGCGCCGGCTTGCGGGTCGAGGTGGTTGAGGGCCTCGACGTTGTCGGCCACGTGCTGGCGCAACAGGGTGTCGGCCAGCACGGCGGGATCGGTCGTTTCGGCGATGGAATCTTGCATGGCCCACCTGGTACGGTCCGCCGCCAACGGCAGCCGTAGGTGGACCACGTCGGGTGGTCAGGCCACGGTCGCCATCGGCGGCCAAGTCGTTTGACTGGGACTGCCGCTCGGCATGTTGAACGATTGGGTCCGGTTACCGCGGGAATTGGCGCGGCGACCTGCCGTGAACCCGTGGCACGCAGGCGTCAAGAAAAAAGTGATCCGGGCCACGGCCGGTCCAATCCAATTTGTACGGAATTTACACCAACACAGCCGGACAGCGGGTGATCGGCTGGCCGACGCTCAGGCGCTCATCTTCTGCATGAGCGCGTCCGAGACCTCGAAGTTGGCATAGACGTTCTGCACGTCGTCGTGCTCGTTGAGGGCATCGAGCAGGTTGAGCAGCTTCTCGCCCTTGTCGTCGTCGATCGCGACGGTGTTCTTCGGCTTCCACACCAGCGCCGCCTTGCGCGGCTCGCCGAACTTCGCCTCCAGCGCCTTGGCGACGCTGCTGAGCGTGTCGGTCGTGGTGTAAACCTCGTGGCCGTTCTCGGTCGAGACAACGTCCTCGGCCCCCGCCTCGATCGCGGCCTCCAGCATCTGGTCGGCGCTCGCGACCTTGGGATCGAACTCGACCACCCCGACATGGTCGAACATGAACGAGACCGCGCCGGTCTCGGCGAGGTTGCCGCCGCTCTTGGTGAAGGCGGCGCGCACGTCGCCGGCGGTGCGGTTGCGGTTGTCGGTCAGCGTCTCGACGATCACCGCGACGCCGCCGGGGCCGTAGCCCTCGTAGCGCATGTCCTCGTAGCTCTCGGCCTCGCTGCCCTGCGACTTCTTGATGGCGCGCTCGATATTGTCCTTCGGCATGTTCTCGGCGCGGGCCGCGAGCACGGCGGCGCGCAGCCGCGCGTTCATTGCCGGATCCGGCAGGCCAAGCTTGGCCGCTGTGGTGATTTCGCGGGCGAGCTTGGAAAACAGCTTGGAGCGCGCCTTATCCGCGCGCCCCTTCTTGTGCATGATGTTCTTGAATTGCGAATGACCGGCCATTGCCTGAACCGTTTTGTCTGGAGACGGCGGCTGTATAGTCCGGCTTTTCGGGAAAATAAATATCGGCGTCAGGCGGCGGACGCGACGTTCCTGCCGCGCAGCAGGGCATCGATCCTCGCCCGCATCAGCCCGACATTGCGGTGAACGCGGGCGCGGTAGCGTATCACGGCCTCGCGGTCGACCTGGAAGAATTCGTTGTCCGGGAAGCTGCGGCCGAAAATATCGTGCAGCAGGCTGCGAAATTCGCCTGACGGCGCGTCGAGATCATCGGCATAGGCCACCAGATCGGCACTGTTGAGCGCGCAGAGCAGAGCGGCGGGCGCGCGGGCAAAGACGGCGCGACGACGGCCGATCGCGGCGATGGCGTGGTCGAGCGCGAGATCGCGCAGCGCGTGCTCGTCGACCGTCAGAAGCTCGGCGTCACGGCCGTGGCCGAGCGGAAACTGCTCGATCAGCCAGTCGCCGAGATAGGCGACGTTGTCGCGGCCACGGCCATACAGCATGACATCGTCCCGCCCCCGCGCGAACCAGACGTCGAGGCTGTCGAGCAGGTGATCAAGCGCGGCACGCGGGAGAAGCTCGCGTTGCTGCGTGCCGAAGATGCCGACCGCGATACGTCCGCGCCTCACGACCTCCAGCACGTCGGGGTCGAATAACGGGTGAAAGAGTCCTTGCCCGGCGCCGAGCACGACCAGATCGTAGCCGTCGCGAGCCGCGCCGAGATCGCCGAAATCGACGTAATGCACATCCGCTTCGCCCGGCATCAGGCCGGCGGTCATCTGCCGGCCGAGCCGTTCTGCGAACGTCGTGTTGCCCGACAGCACCGCCACGCTGCACGGCGACAACGCGGTCATCTTCCGCGCCGGCGTGAGCCGCATCACCATGTCGTCGTCCAGCAGCGCGCTGGCTTCGACGCGGAACCCGGCACGGCTGACGACACCGGCCAGGTCGTGAAAACCGAGCCGGCTGTCGTTGCGATAGCCGATCAGCAGCGGGCGCTCGGCCCGCGACAGCTCACCCAGCAGGGTTTCAGCCTCGACCAGCGAGCGCAACGGGGCGAGCATGACGACGATGTCGTATTTCGCAACCGTTGCGGCCGAGAGCACGTCGCGCTTCGCGCAACGGTAGACGCAGCCGAACGGCAGATGCGACGTCAGCGAGGCGGCGTCGACCTCCAGCACCCGCGCGCCGACGGGAATGAACTGCGCGACGAGCGCGGCACGCGCGTCGGTGCCCGAATCCTGTTGCGTTGCGATCCTGGGAGAGCCCATCGCTGCTCGTTTGTGCGGTGCCGGACCGTACACAAACCGGCTGCGAATCATCGGTATGCGAAGCTACGCCAAGGCGTGAATCGGCAACAGAGTCCGAAATGCAACACCTGAGGCGAATTAGGTCCAGAAAGCCGGCACCGCCTCCTCGAGAATGCCGCCCAGCCGCACCGGGGCGACCCGCGTGGCCAAGCCGGTCGCGTCGTCGGTCTCGACCGCGAGCGCGCACAACGTCGCCGGGCCTTCGGCCGGCTCGAAGCGCGCCCCGGGAATCTTGCGCAGGAAGCGCGTCAGCGGCTCCTGCTTGCCCATGCCGATGATGGAATCGAAATCGCCGGTCATGCCGACATCGGACATGAAGGCCGTGCCGCCCACCAGGATGCGCTGGTCGGCGGTCGGCACATGCGTATGGGTGCCGACCACGAGCGATGCCCGGCCGTCGACGAAATAACCCATCGCCTGTTTCTCGCTGGTCGCCTCGCAATGCATGTCGATGATAATGGCATCGGCATCCCTGCCGAGCGCGCAGGCGGACAGCTCACGCTCGATCGCGGCAAAAGGATCGTCGAGCGCGTCCATGAAGATGCGGCCCATCGCATTGATGACCAGCGCGCGCCGGCCGGCCCTGGTCTCGACCAGCGCCGCGCCGCGGCCGGGCGTGCCGGCCGGATAATTGAGCGGGCGGACGAGGCGCGGCGCGCGCTCGATGAACACCAGCGCCTCGCGCTGGTCCCAGGCGTGGTTGCCGAGGGTGACGGCGTCGGCGCCGGCGTCGATCAGCTCATTGTAGATCGTCTCGGTGATGCCGAAACCACCGGCAGAATTTTCGCCGTTGACGATGACGAGATCGAGGGCCCAGTCCGCGATCAGGCCCGGCAGCCGGTCAAGAACGATGGCCCGTCCCGAACGCCCCACCACGTCGCCAATGAACAGGATGCGCATGCGTCAGCGTCCCCGGAAGTCGATCACTTCGCGCTCGGTCAGCACGAGATCGAGTCGCGCGTCGCGCTCTGTGGCGGGCACGCGCGGAATTTCCTGCGCGGCGAAGGCAATGCCGATGGCCGTGACCTTCTTCTTCGCGCGCAGCGCATTGATCGTCATATCGTAATAGCCGGCGCCGAAGCCGATGCGATGACCATGACGGTCGAAGGCGGCGAGTGGCACGATCAGGACGTCGGGCGCGACCTCGGGCGCCTCCGCGACCGGCTCGCGGATGCCCCATTGCCCGGCCTTGAAGGGATCGCCAAACGTCCACGCCCGCATGATCAGCGGCTTGCCGCGGCCGACGATCACCGGCAGCGCAAGCTGCGCGCCGGCATCCGACAGCTTGCGCATCAGCGGGATCGGATTGATCTCGCTCTTCATCGGCGAAAAGCCGGAGACGATCATGCCCGGCGCGACCGGCACCGGAAAGTCGCGCGCCGCGATCGCCTCCGCGGCGGCGAGCCGCTGCGCCGCCCGCCGCGCCTCGCACCAGGCCCGCGCGGCCGCACGAAGCCGGGCGTTGGTGGTTTGAGTCGGGACGGGATCAGACATTAGCGAAAGTGCGGAGCCGCAATGGCCGTTGGAGGACCGATCCCGGGAACCTACAGAAGTAGGTGGGCGCCATATGTCCGGGCCCACGAGCCCGGTCAGGGACAGCTCCCGTTAGGATCGTAAGGCCCCGAGAATAATGCCTCCTGACGCACCTCGCAGCCCCGCGGGTGGAAATGTAATCCTGCGGGAGCGCTTGCGCCAGCCGGTCAATCCCGCAGGCCTGTCGAGGCGTCAACCACCATCATCGATGCTGTGATCAACGCCACCTGCTTCGAAGCACCACCGTCTTCGGCAAACACCTCACCGATCGTGATGACGAGTTTCCTGCCGGCCCGCACAACACGGCCAATAGCGCGAATGCGCTCGCCCCTGGCGGGCGAGAGCAAATGAATCTTGAATTCAGTGGTGAGCACCGCGGTATCAGGCGGCATCACGGACAGCGCCGCGTAGCCGCATGCGCTGTCCGCGATGGTCGCTACCGCGCCGGCGTGGATGAAACCATGCTGCTGCAAGATCCTGTCGGAGAACGGCAGGACGATCTCGACCTCACCGCGCTTCACCGACGCAACAGTGGCACCGATCGTCGCCATGATCGTCTGCCGGGCGAAACTCGCGCGCACCCGCGCGTCGGCGCTGCTGTCTGCCGTATCAGCCAAGGGCGACGCCGTCGCCGAGCGTGGCGTTGAGCTTGCGGGTAATGCCTTCGAGCCGTTCGGCCGCGGAATTGAACGCATTGACCACAGCGGCCGACGCCTCCCGGGCGCGGTCCGCCGACACAACGCGCGCGTCCTGCAAGGCGGTCAACTCCTCCTCCAGCCGCCGGATGCGGCGCGTGGATTCCGACAGCTCATCAGCGATCGTGAGCGCCGCCATTACCGTGAGCCGCGTATCGCCGATCTCGCCGAACTTCTTGCGCAGCTCGAGGATGCGCTGATCGAGACTCTGCGCGAGCTTCTGCAGATGCTCTTCCTGCCCGTCCTCGCAGGCAAGCCGGAACTGGCGGCCATTAATCGTTGTGCTGACCTGCGCCATGATCATTCACCTGAATCGAGCACGGACTGGATGTTCGCTATGGCCGCGTCGAGGCGGCGCGCGATCTCGCGGTTGGTTTCGGTCAGCCGCCTGGTGCGGGCCGCCTCGCTGTCCAGCGCCTCGGCAAGCCGGGTACGGTCGATCCCGAGCGCATGGAGTTGTTGCGCCAGTCCTTCCTCGCTGCGGTCGGCTTCGCGGCGACGCTCGACCGCGGCGTCGAGCGCATCGAGCGCAAGCGCGAGCCGCTTGACGGCAGCGTCGATTGCACTCGGCTCGGACATTACCGCCCCCGACTTGGAATTTCTTTTAAGGACAGCCGCTTAGGCGAAAAACCTTACGTTCCGCGCGACCGCGGCGTCAATCTCCGCCGGGCGATATGCCCGCTGATTTCGCAAGCTGTGCACGGCCTGCAAGGCTCGGTGCCGTCACATTGACTCAAAGGGCTTACATGCTATCCACCGGCCAAACAGGCAAAAATCCATGAATTCAAACGCTTCTTCGACCGCAGCGGTGGCGCCAACGGCGCGCCACGCCGAGGGGGTGGGTGTCGCGCACGAGCAAATGGCCAACGCGATCCGCGAGATGGCGATGGACGCGGTCGAGAAGGACAAATCGGGCCACCCGGGCCTGCCGATGGGCGCGGCCGATGTCGCAACCGTGCTGTTCACGCAGTTCCTGAAGTTCGACCCCGCGGATCCGAAATGGCCCAACCGCGACCGCTTCGTGCTGTCAGCCGGCCACGGCTCGATGCTGCTCTACGCCCTGCTCTATCTCACCGGCTACGACAGCGTGACGATCGACGACATCAAGCGCTTCCGCCAGCTTGATTCGAAGACGCCGGGACACCCTGAAAATTTCCTCACGCCGGGCGTCGAGACCACCACCGGCCCGCTTGGGCAGGGCCTCGCCAATGCGGTCGGCATGGCGATCGCCGAGCGGCATCTCGCCGCCGAGTTCGGCGGCATCGTCGATCATCGCACCTACGTGCTCGCCTCCGACGGCGACCTGATGGAAGGCGTCTCCCAGGAAGCGATCGCGCTCGCCGGGCATCTCAAGCTCAACCGGCTGATCGTGCTCTATGATGACAACGGCATCTCGATCGACGGCGCGATATCGCTCGCCGACTCCACCGACCAGGTGAAACGCTTCGAGGCGTCGGGCTGGAACGCGTCACGGATCGACGGCCACGACCCGCAGGCGATCGCATCGGCAATCGCGAAGGCACAGCAAAGCGATCGCCCGACTTTGATCGCCTGCAGGACCAAGATCGGCTTCGGCGCGCCGACCAAGCAGGGGTCCGAGAAGGCGCACGGCTCCCCGCTCGGCGCCGACGAGATCGCCGGCGCGCGCAAGACCCTGCATTGGGACGCGCCGCCGTTCGAGGTGCCCGCCGATATCCTCAAGGCGTGGCGCGCCGCCGGCGCGCGCTCGAAGGCTGCGCACGCCGACTGGAACAAGCGCCTCGCCACGCTCGAGGCCGGCAAGCGCACGGAATTCGAGCGCCGCATGCGCGGCGATCTGCCGAGCGCGCTCGATGCCGCCGTCAAGGCGGTGAAGGACAAGCTCGCCGCCGAGCCGAAAAATATCGCGACCCGCGCGGCCTCCGAGTTCGCGCTGGAAAGCCTGGTGCCGGCGGTGCCGGAACTGGTCGGCGGCTCGGCCGACCTCACCGGCTCGAACAACACCCGCACCAAGTCGATGAAGGCGATGAGCGCCGCGGACTACGGCGCGCGCTTCATCCATTACGGCATCCGCGAGCACGGCATGGCCGCGGCGATGAACGGCATGGCGCTGCACGGCGGGGTCATTCCCTATTCCGGCACGTTCCTGGTGTTCTCCGACTACTGCCGCCCGGCGATCCGGCTCGCGGCGCTGATGGGCGAGCGTGTCATCCACGTGATGACGCACGACTCGATCGGGCTCGGCGAGGATGGGCCGACCCATCAGCCGGTCGAACATCTCGCCGCGTTGCGCGCGGTCCCCAATCTGCTGGTGTTCCGCCCCTGCGACGCGGTCGAGACCGTCGAGTGCTGGCAGCTGGCGCTGCAGGCGAAGGACCGCCCGAGCGTGCTGGCGCTCACCCGCCAGAACCTGCCGCAGTTGTCGACGAACTTCGTCGGCAAGAACCGCTGCGCCGCCGGCGCCTACGAGATCGCCGCGGCAAGCGGCAACGCGCAAAATTCGGCAAAGGTCTCGATCTTCGCCACCGGCTCCGAGGT
>CAZNTY010000082.1:0-1774 GCA_964576085.1 uncultured Undibacter sp.
CGTTCGACAGGCTGAAGGCGGCCATCGGCGACCGCTTCCGCCGCACCACGCGGCTGCACCCGATGCCCGAGGGCTCGCGCGAGCTGCCGGCGATCGCCACCTTGATCGGTCCGAGGATCGTGGCCGACGCGGGCGCGCTGATGTTGCTCGTCAACGGCACGGTGCCGGGTCGTGAGCGTGTCGGCGTCGCGGACGTCGCCTACACCTTCGGGCTCGATCGCGCGAAGGCGTATCTCGCCGGGGACCTGGCGCGATACCCCGCGCTCGACCGCCAGCTCGAAGCCGCCCGCGCGCAGGTCGCCCGCACGCCGCCCGGCGACGATCTCTACGATGCGTGGCTGACGGCGATCCGCGCGCTGGCCGTCGCGCCCAAGGGAACGCTGCCGACGTTCCTCGCCGGCCAGGCCGGGGAGGATCTCCGGCTGAACACGATCGCGGCCGCCTATGGTCAGCTCAAGCACAACTACGTGCTGGTCGCGGGGCAGGCCTATGCCGAATTCGGCTGTGCGATCCCCGACGGCTACGTCGAGCCGGTGCCGGCGGCCTACAAGGCGCTGATCGCCTATGCGGCGCGCGGCGCCAGGCTCGCCGCGTTGCTCGATTCCACGGACCGCGCCGGAGTCCGGGCGCATTTCGAGCGCGTCGGCCAGGTGTTGCGCGTGCTCCTCGCCATCGCCGAGGACGAGCTCGCCGGCCGCCCGTTGAGCGTCACCCAGCGGCGCTGGCTCGGCATGGTCGCCGAGCTCAACGTCGATCTCAGCGTCGAGACCACCGGCCATCCGCCGATGTACACCGGCTGGTACTTCGACCTGTTCTACGATCGCCAATCCGACGGCATGCGCGGCGCCGACTACATCGCCGACTATTTCACGTCGCAGAGCGGCGTGACCTATGTCGGCGCGACCGCGCCGCGGCTGGGCATCTTCGTGGTCGATGCCGGCGGCCCGCCGCGCGCCTTCGTCGGTCCGGTCGCGCGGGCGTATGAAGCCCAGGGCCCGCTCGCCCCGCGCTACACCGACGAGACCGCCCGGACGCTTGCCCGGCGCGACGAGCCGTGGGCGGCAGGCTACACGATCGACGCGGCGCCGAAGCCGTCCTCGCTCCAGCTGCGCTACGACGCCGATGTCCGGCAGCTCGTGCTGACCTCGGACCGCGCCCTGGGACCGGCGACCATCAAGCTGCTCGATCATCACCGCGTCGCGTTCAAGACGGTGCGGACCAACGTGCGACAGGGCGAGACCCGGGTCGCGATCAAGGCCAAGCGCATCGGCGGACTGTCGCTGGCGATCGGCGGCTTCCGCGACTTCGTCGTCACCGACGCCTACGGCCAGATCCAGGGCCAGTGGGGCAAGCCGCCGCCCGAGTGATCGGCCGCGATGGGAACGCGCGCCGCGAAATTGGCACGCCGGCAGGATTGACCCTCCGGGCGGGGTCTGTCGGGATGCTCCAGCAGAAGCGAGGAGACCCCGATGAGCCAGAAAGTTGCCGCCATCCGCCCCGATCGTCCCGAGCGCCCGGATGTCGAGGCCGAGCTCAACAACCTCGCGATGTCGAAGGCGGCGCAGCCGCTGTTCGACGCGGTGAAGAAGCACATCGCCGAGAACGTCGAGCCGATCTCGGAGAAGTTCTTCAAGCTCGGCGAGGGCCGCAAGGATCCGTGGAGCTGGGCGCCGGGCCAGCTTGAGCTGCTCGAGACGGCCAAGAACAAGGCCAAGGCCTCGGGCCTGTGGAACTTCTTCCTGCCCGGCTCGGAGATCGGCCGCGGCCTGACCAA
>CAZNTY010000083.1:0-2119 GCA_964576085.1 uncultured Undibacter sp.
GGATGACGGATCAAGACCGGCTGCACGGCAGTCAAGGCCAGGCGCACCGTGATGGGCCGCGTCAAAATCGTGCCAACAAATCCGGCCAAAATGGCGTAACCTTTCCGCTCAACCTGAGGGAAAACAGCGCGCCGCCTGTCCGGCGCGGGAGCTTTCATTGCAGACGACGCTGCTGACAATCGCGGTTGCGGCGATCCTGGCGCTGGTAGCGGCACTGGTCGGGCCGTTCTTCATCGACTGGGGCACTTATCGCTCGCTGTTCGAGAAGGAGGCGAGCCGGCTCGTCGGCCTCGACGTGCATGTGCGCGGCGCGATCGAGGCGCGGCTTCTGCCGTCGCCCCGGCTGCAGTTCAACGACGTTGCGCTCGGCGACGGCGACAGCGCGCTGCAGGCCCGTTCGCTCGCGATCGAGTTCGCCCTGGGCCCGCTGCTGCGCGGCGAATGGCAGGCGGACGAGATGCGGGTGGTCGGGCCGCAGATCCATCTCGGCCTCGATCCGGCCGGCAAGGTCACGATCCCGGCCGTGGCCCTCACTTTCGATCCCGACGCGCTGTCGATCGACCGGCTCAGCATCGAAGACGGCAAGGCCGTCCTCAGTGATGCCGCGAGCGGAGCCACCCTGTCGATGGACCGCCTGTGGTTCAACGGCGAACTGCGCTCGCTGCTCGGCCCGATCAAGGGAGAGGGCGCCGCGAGCGTCGGCGGCGCACTCTATCCGTTCCGGCTCTCCAGCGGCCGCGCCAACGGCGAAGGCGGGCTGCGCGTCCATCTCAACGTCGATCCGGTCGATACACCGCTCAACGTCGAAGCCGACGGCACGCTGTCGCTGGCGCAGGACAAGCCGCAATTCCAGGGAACCTGGAGCCTGTCGCGGCCGGTCGGCATCGCGTCCCGCAACGCGGGGGCGGTGGTCACGCAGCCGTGGCGGCTGAGCGGCAAGGTGAAGGCGACCCCGGCCGCGGCGCTGATGGAACAGGTCGATTTCCAGTACGGCTCGGATGCCACGGCGGTGAAGCTGAGCGGCACGGCCGAGCTCGCCTTTGGCGCGCGGCCACGCTTCAATGGCGTGCTGTCAGCGCGCCAGATCGATCTCGACAAGCTCGCGGGCGAAGACGAGGCGGCGCATCCGCCACCGGCCGCCACCATCCGGCGGCTCGCCGGACTGGTCGGCAACGCCTTCCGGCCGCCGTTCCCGATCCAGCTTGGCGTCGGCATTGATCTCGCCACGCTCGGCGGCACCGACCTGCAGAACCTGCGTGGCGACGTCTCGACGGCGGCCGGCGGCTGGACGCTCGACCGCTTTGAATTCCGCGCACCTGGGCTCAGCGACATCAAGCTGAGCGGCCGGCTCGGCTTCGAGCCCGGCGGTGTCGTGTTCACCGGGCCGGCCGAGGTCTCCGCCAACGATCCGAGCGCGCTGGCGGCCTGGCTCGAGGGCCGCAAGGACGGGGTGCGCAGCCCGCCGCGACCGTTGCGCCTGCGCGGCGACATGACGCTCGGCACCGAGAAGATCGCAGTCGAGCGGCTCAATGCCAGCTTTGACCGCGGCGCCGTCAGCGGGCGCTTCGTCTATGCCTTCGGCGCCGGCCTCAACGGCGCGCGCATCGATGCCAGCCTGAGCGCGCCCGAGCTCGATCTCGACGCGGTTTCGGCCTTCGCCAACGCGCTGGTCGCCGGATCGAACCTGGAGCGTCCGCGCGAGGTGGCGCTGGCGCTCGACGTCGGCCGCGCCAGCTACGCCGGCATCGAAGCCGGCAAGACCGACGCGCGGCTGCAATACGATGCGGCCGGGCTGCGGATCGAACGGTTGACCATCGACAATTTCGGCGGCGCCAATGTCGCCGCGCGAGGCCAGATCGCGCTGACGCCGTCGCCGCGCGGCAGCCTGGCGCTCGACGTCGACGCCCGTGATCTCTCCGGCGTGAATGCGCTGCTCGCGCGCTATGCGCCGGGCCTCGCGGGCCGGCTGCGCGTACTGGCTCCCGCTCTGGCGCCGGCGAAGCTCCATGCCGACCTCAAGCTCGACGACAGCACCGGCGGCAGCCGTGCCGCGCTCGGCATCAGCGGCACGGCCGGCTCGGTGAAGGTCGCGCTCAACGGCGAGGGCGCCGTCGATCTG
>CAZNTY010000084.1:0-3228 GCA_964576085.1 uncultured Undibacter sp.
ATCGAGGCCTTGATCCACCACATCGCATAGGTGGCGAGGCGGAAACCCTTGTCGGGCTCGAAGCGCTTGACCGCCTGCATCAGGCCGACATTGCCCTCGGACACGACTTCCGAGATCGGCAGGCCGTAGCCGCGATAACCCATCGCGATCTTGGCGACCAGGCGCAGATGGCTGGTGACGAGCTTGTGCGCCGCCTCGCGGTCGCCATGCTCCCGCCAGCGCTTCGCCAGCATGTATTCTTCCTGCGGTTCCAGCATTGGGAACCGCCTGATCTCTTCGAGATAGTGGCTAAGACCGGATTCGGTCTTGAAGATTGGCAGCGTTGCTGCACGGGCCATGACAGCGCCCTCCATAAATGCCCCCGGTGATCGGCGGGCTGTTTGTCGCCGCCGCTCCCCGAGCCGACGGCGCGCTTCTCGCGACTGCGAAAGGTTCGTCGCAACCGCAACATACCGGACCCAGCCCTGCATTGAAAGGCAGCCGCCGTCACGACGCCGTGACGGCGGCACCGCAAGAGCAAAGGATAACGCCAAGCCCTTGGCAAGGTTGGCTATTTCCTATGCGACCGGGCGATCTGTGCCTGCCAGTGCCTGGCGCAAACGCGCAAAATCGCCCGGCAGTTCCGAACGGAACTCCAGCGTTTCTCCAGTGGTCGGGTGGTCGATACGCAGCAAATAGGCGTGCAGGGCCTGTCTTGCAAGGTCGGCCAGCGCCTTTTGCGCGGCGGGAAGAAGTCGAGCCGCCTTGGTACGGTAGCCGGTGCCATAAACGCGGTCGCCGAGCAGCGGATGGCCGGCATGGGCCATATGGACACGGATTTGGTGGGTGCGTCCGGTCTCCAGCCGGCATTCGATCAGGCTCGCCACCGGCTTGCCGTCGATGCCCGCGTAGCGCTCGAGCACCTGCCAGCGCGTGATTGCTTCGCGGCCTCCCTGCCGCACGGCGCGCCGGTCGCGGGACTGGGGATGACGGTCGAGCGGGGCGTTGATCGTGCCGTGGGCGCGGGCCGGCGCGCCCCAGACAAGAGCGCGATAGCCGCGCAGCAGCGGCCCGGTCCGGCCGTGGTCGGCGAATTGGGCGGCGAGTGAACGGTGGGCCCGGTCGTTTTTCGCAACGACCATCAACCCGCTGGTATCCTTGTCGAGCCGGTGCACGATGCCCGGCCGTTTCACGCCGCCGATCCCGGACAGGCTCGCGCCGCAATGCGCGATCAGCGCGTTGACCAGGGTGCCGGCGTGATGACCGGCCGCAGGATGCACGACAAGGCCGGCGGGCTTGTCGATCACAATGATGTCGTTGTCTTCGTAAAGGATCGTGAGCGGGATGTCCTCTCCCGCCGGCGCCGCCGGCTCGGGCGCGGGCAGGCTGACGCTGACCACGGCGCCGGATTTGACGCGCTCGCTCGGATCGCGGATCGTGCGGCCGTCGACCGCCACCTCGCCGGCGAGGATCAGCGCCTTGAGTCGCGAGCGCGACAGCGCCGGGATGCGCGCGGCCAGCACACGGTCGAGTCGCGCGCCATTGTCCTCGGGCGCGATGGTCACTTGCTCTCTTGAACTGTCAGGCATGAAGAACGATCACGTTTCCGAGCCCGATCCCGCCGGCGCAGCCGCGATTGCCAAGGCGAAGCGCCTGATGGCGTGGACGCTGGCGGCAACCTTCATCGCGCTCGCGATCGTCCTGGCGGTCATCGGCTATCGCTTTTTCAGGGCCGGGGAAAGCGTGACGCAAAGCGGCCCCAGTCAGATACTTCCGCTGCCGGCCGGCGCCAAGGTGCTGTCCGCCTCGGTGACGGCCAGTACCGTCACGGTGACGGTCGAGGTTGCCGGCCTCACGCAGATCCTCACCTTCGACCGCCAGACGCTCAAGCCGAGCGGTCGGATTGAGCTAAAACCGGAGCCATAGCGCCCGTTGCAGGGCCCCCAATTTTGCTATTCTGGCGGCCTTGATCCTGGTTCAGGCGGAGAGTTGGTCATGGCGAAAGCTCCCTCCAAGGCGAGTCCGGCGGCGAGCGACGCCGTTCCGACGAACGGCATCGTCGTCGGCAAGAGCACGAAATACGAGGTGCTCGATCTCAGGTTCGGCAACCGGCACGGCCTGGTGACGGGGGCGACCGGCACCGGCAAGACCGTGACGTTGCAGGTGATCGCGGAGGGTCTGGCGGCCGCCGGCGTCCCGGTGTTCGCCGCCGACATCAAAGGCGACCTGTCGGGCATCAGCGCCGCCGGCGAGGCCAAGGACGCCTTCGTCAAGCGGGCGCAGGACATGGGCCTGAAATACCAGCCGGACCAGTTCACGACCGTGTTCTGGGACGTATTCGGCGAACAGGGCCATCCGATCCGCGCCACCATCTCCGAGATGGGGCCGCTGTTGCTGTCGCGAATGCTCGACCTCAACGATATTGCGGAGGGCGTGCTCAACATCGCGTTCCGGGTCGCCGACGAGCAGGGGTTGGCGCTGCTCGACCTCAAGGACCTGCGCGCCATGCTCGGCTTCGTGTCCGACAACGCCGACGCGCTGCAAAAGGAATACGGCAATGTGTCGGCGGCGACGGTCGGCACCATCCAGCGGCAGCTGCTGGTGCTGGAAAACCAGGGCGCCAAGTCGTTCTTCGGCGAGCCGGCGCTCGACATCAACGACTTCATGAAGCTCGATCGCGACGGCCGCGGCATCATCAATATCCTCTCGGCCGACAAGCTGATCGCCAATCCACGGCTCTATGCGACCTTCCTGCTATGGATGCTGTCCGAATTGTTCGAGAAGCTTCCCGAGATCGGCGATCCCGACAAGCCGAAGCTGGTGTTCTTCTTCGACGAGGCGCACCTCTTGTTCAACGACGCGCCGAAGGCGCTGCTGGAGAAGATCGAGCAGGTGGTGCGCCTGATCCGCTCGAAGGGCGTCGGCGTCTATTTCGTCACCCAGAATCCGCTCGACGTGCCGGAAACCGTGCTGGCACAGCTCGGCAACCGCGTGCAGCACGCGCTGCGCGCCTTCACGCCGCGCGACCAGAAGGCGGTGAAGGCCGCGGCCGACACGTTCCGGCCGAACCCAAAGCTCAACACCGTCCAGGTCATCACCGAGCTCGGCAAGGGCGAAGCCCTGGTGTCGTTCCTCGAAGGCAACGGCGTGCCGGAGATGGTCGAGCGCACCATCATCCGCCCGCCGTCAGCCCGGATCGGTCCGGTCACGCTGGCGGAGCGCGCGGCCATCCAGGCCAAGAGCCCGGTG
>CAZNTY010000085.1:0-2185 GCA_964576085.1 uncultured Undibacter sp.
CGGGTAGCGGAAATAGGCGCGGCGCAGCACCGGCATGTCCTGCGCCACCGTCGCATAGGCCTTGGTGAAGATCGCGCTCCACGACGCCGGCCGCGCCGCCCGGGCGCGCGCGGCGACCAGCGGGCCGAGCGTCATGCGCCGCTGCAGCGGCACCATCGGCACCTGCCGGGCAATGCGCATCACCTCGATGGTGGCGCGGCGGTAGATTGAGGGACGCATCGGGACGGCTCCGCCGCGAGCATGCCCTGTTCGGGCGCGGCGGCAAAGGCCGCGCCGCCAGGCCGCGGCGAACAAACCCTGTTATCATTCCGGGGCGTGCACGAAGTGCACGAACCCGGAATCCAGAAGCGGCATGTGACGCATCTGGATTCCGGATCGCCGCCATAAGCGCGTCTTCGCCGCGCTATGGCAGCGTCCGGAATGACTCAGGGGGCAAGCGGGGCGACATTGAACCGGGCGAGCTGCTCCGGATCGGCAATCGCCTCGATCCCGGCAATGCGGTCTTGGGCGAAGGCGAGCCGCAGCACGATCTTCAGCTGGCCCTGAAGCATGACGGCTACGCCGACGGCGCCGTCGACCAGGGCGGGCCTCGCCGCCTGCGCGCGGCCCTTGAGACGCGCGGCCACCGCGTCCGCGCCGCGCAGCTCGGCGATGCCGCCCATCTTCGCCGCCACCGGGTCGCAGCGCACCACCACGTCCGGGTCGAGCACGGCCAGCAGCCGCTCCAGGTCGCCTTCGCGCGCCGCGGCGAGAAACGCATCGACGATCTCGTGCTGGCGGTCGGTGTCGGCGCCGGCGGCGTTCGCGCCCTGCACGCGGCGGCGGGCGCGACTCGCGAGCTGCCGGGTCGCCGCCGGCGTGCGGTCCACGATCGGCGCGATGGTGTCGAACGGCAGGTCGAACATGTCGTGCAGCACGATGGCGACCCGCTCGGCCGGCGTCAGACGGTCGAGCACCACCAGCAGCGCGAGTCCGATCGAGTCGGCGAGCCACTGCTCGCGCTCGGTGGTGTCGTCGGGATCGACCGCGGGTCCGTCAGCGGCGGGATCGAGCGGCTCCTCGCGCCGCGATTGGCGCGCGCGCAGCATGTCGAGGCAAACCCGCGCCGTGACCGTGGTCAGCCATCCGGCCAGGTTCTCGATGGCCCCGGAGTCGCTGCGGTTGAGCCGCAGCCACGCCTCCTGCACGGCATCCTCGGCTTCGCTCTGCGTGCCCAGCATGCGGTAGGCGACCGCCCGCAGGCGGCCGCGCTCGCGCTCGAACTGTTCCGCCAGAAATTTTTTCTCGTCCATCGGTCACATCCTCCGGGCGCGATCCGTCATGGCTATGACGGACCACACCGGCCCGATGTGACGGGTATCGGGCGATTTTGCGTCAAACGGAATGGAACCCGAGGCGGCCCTGCCGCCGTCGGCAGCTTAAAGGAGATGTCCCATGCAAGCACGGATCAAGAATGCCGCCATGCTGCTTCCCGAGGCGATGAAAGCCTTGATGGCGGTCAACGCCTCGACCGAAAAGAGCGGCGTGCCGCCGGTGACGATGGACCTCGTCCATCTTCGCGCCAGCCAGATCAACGGCTGCAGCGTCTGCGTCGACATGCATGCGGCGGAGCTGAAACGGGAAGGGCAGAGCGACGAGCGTATTTACGCGGTCGCGGCCTGGCGCGATGCCCCGTATTTCACCGATGCCGAGCGCGCCGCGCTGGCGCTCACCGAAGCGGTCACGCGGATCGCCGACCGCGAGGACCCGGTGCCGGACGCGGTCTGGAACGAGGCCGCGAAGCACTACGACCCGAAGGCCCTGGCGGCGCTGCTGGTGCAGATCGGGCTCATCAATGTCTGGAACCGGCTCAACGTCGCGACCCGGCAGGTCGCCGGCGAGTGGCGGAAGCAGCAGGCGGCTTGAGGTTACTCCGCCATCGAGCTTATCCCTCCCCCAGCGGGGGAGGGATAAAGGATTACTCCGCCGCGATCGCCTGCGCGCGCGGCGGCAGCCCGAGCTGCTCCCACACGTCGCTGAGCGCCTCGGCGAGCCGGTCGATCAGCGCGTCGTCATGATAAGGCGAGGGCGTGATGCGCAGCCGCTCCATGCCGCGCGGCACGGTCGGATAATTGATCGGCTGGATGTAGATGCCGTGCTCGGCGAGCAGCAGGTCGCAGGCCGCCTTGCATTTCTCCGGGTCGCC
>CAZNTY010000086.1:0-14756 GCA_964576085.1 uncultured Undibacter sp.
GCCGCGGGCGCACCTTTCGCGATCTCCGCCGCCTCGCCGATCACCCGCCACAGCCGCTGCGTGAACCGCCAGGCCCCCTGCACGCCCTTCTCGGTCCAGTTCACATCGCGTTCCGGCGGCGAATCGGACAGCATGAACCAACGCGCGGTGTCGGCGCCGTAGCTCTCCATGATGTCGTCCGGATCGACGGTGTTCTTCTTCGATTTCGACATCTTCTCGATCGGGCCGATCTCCACTGGCTCGCCGGTCGCAATCAGGGTCGCCTTGCGCGCGCCTTCGCCGCCTTCGATTTTGACCTCGGCCGGCATCGCCCAGCTGCCGTCCTTCTTCTTGTAGGTTTCGTGCACCACCATGCCCTGCGTGAACAGGCCGGCGAACGGCTCGTCCATGCCGATATGGCCGGTCTTCTTCATCGCGCGGGTGAAGAAGCGCGAGTAAAGCAGGTGCAGGATCGCGTGCTCGATGCCGCCGATATACTGGTCGACCGGCATCCAGTCATTGGCGACCTTCGGATCGGTCGGCGCGTCCTTGATCCACGGATCGGTGAAGCGCGCGAAATACCACGACGAGTCGACGAAGGTGTCCATCGTATCGGTCTCGCGCCGCGCGGCGCCACCGCATTTCGGGCACGTCACGTTCTTCCACGTTGGATGGTGGTCAAGCGGATTTCCCGGCTTGTCGAACGTCACGTCGTCCGGCAGCGTGACCGGCAGGTCCTGTTCTGGCACCGGCACCACGCCGCACTTTTGGCAGTGGATGATCGGGATCGGACAGCCCCAATAGCGCTGCCGAGAAATGCCCCAGTCGCGCAGCCGATAATTGACCTGGCGCTGGCCGACCGGCCGGTTGCCGCGCTTCTCCGCTTCGAGACGTTTCGCGACTTCTTCTTTTGCCTGCGCGATGCTCAGGCCGTCGAGGAAGCGCGAATTGATCATCGTGCCGTCGCCGTCATAGGCGGTGTCGGTGACGGTGAACGATTTCGGATCGACGTCCGGCGGGCACACCACCGGCACATTGCCGAGTTGGTATTTGTTGACGAAATCGAGGTCGCGCTGGTCGTGCGCCGGGCAGCCGAAGATCGCGCCGGTGCCGTAATCCATCAGGATGAAGTTGGCGACATAGACCGGCAGCGTCCAGTTCGCATCGAACGGATGGATCGCCTTGATGCCGGTGTCGAAGCCCATCTTCTCCGCGGTGTCGATGTCGGCCTGCGCGGTGCCCATGCGGTGGCATTCGTCGATGAACGCCTGGAGCTTCGGGTTCTTCGCCACCGCCGCGGTCGCCAGCGGATGGTCCGGCGAGATCGCCATGAACTTGGCGCCGAACAAGGTATCGGGCCGCGTGGTGAAGATTTCGAGCTCGCTTTCGCCGGCCGGCGTCGTGCTGGCGTCGAGCATGAAGCGGATCAGCAGGCCTTCGGAGCGGCCGATCCAGTTCTTCTGCATCAGCTTCACTTTGTCCGGCCAGCGGTCGAGCGTGTCGAGCGCAACCAGCAGGTCCTCGGCGTAGTCGCTGATCTTGAAAACCCATTGATAGAGGTCGCGCTGCTCGACCAGCGCGCCCGAACGCCAGCCGCGACCGTCGATTACCTGCTCGTTGGCCAGCACGGTCTGGTCAACCGGGTCCCAGTTCACCTTGCGGTATTCACGCGCGACCAGCCCCGCCTTCAGGAAGTCGAGGAACATCTTCTGCTGGTGCTTGTAATAAGCCGGGTCGCAGGTCGCGACCTCGCGCGCCCAGTCGAGCGACAGCCCCATCGACTGGAGCTGCTTCTTCATCGCCGCGATGTTGTCGTAGGTCCAGCCCTTGGGATGCACTTTGCGCTCGATCGCGGCGTTCTCGGCCGGCATGCCGAAGGCGTCCCAGCCCATCGGGTGCAGCACGTTCTTGCCCATGGCGCGCTGGTAGCGCGCCACCACGTCGCCCATGGTGTAGTTGCGCACGTGGCCCATATGGATGCGCCCGGACGGGTAGGGGAACATCTCGAGCACATAATATTTCGGCCGCGGATCGTCGTTCCTAGTGGCATAGATGCCGCGCTCGTCCCACGTCTTCTGCCAGCGTTGCTCGGCCTCGCGGGCGTTATAGCGGTCGGTTTTCTGCGAATCGGCGGTCATTTCCGGCTCTTTTCAGGCGCGAGGACGGAACACCAAAGGGCGGCGCTGGTCAACGCTTCCCGACCATTTTCAGCCGGAACCAGGGGCCGTGCCCCGGGTTGACCTTCAAAGCGGAGGTCAATGATGGTTCAGGCTACGCAAATCAAGGAACACATGGAAATCATCGGGTCCGACGGCCAGCACGTCGGGACGGTCGATCACATGGAAGGCAGCGACAAGATCAAGCTGACCAAGAGCGATCCGCAATCGGGCGGCCAGCATCATTTCATCCCGCTGTCGCTGGTTGATCGCGTCGATGCTCGGGTTCATTTGAACAAGAGTGCGAAAGACGTGAAGTCGCAATGGCAGAGTGCGGCCTAGCGTCCTGTCGCCATCGCCTGCGACAGCGCTTTGAGTAAGGTGGCCCTGTCGAATGGCTTGCCGATGATCGGCGCGGAGCCGAACCGGATCGCGAGTTCAGCCTCAGTTGGTGCGCCGGTCAAGAAAACGAACGGCACCTTCATTTCCGTCAGCCGCTCCGCCACAGGCGCTGCGCTGTCGCGGTCGAGTTTGAGATCGAGCACGGCCGCGTCAAATTTTTCAGGCCTGTCGAGGGCCGCCAGCGCCTCCACGATGCGGCTCGCGGTTACGACCAATGCTGCGCCGGCGGCCTCAAGGATGCTCTGGATGTCGAGCAGGATGAGAAATTCGTCCTCGACGACAAGAAGCCGCTTGTCGCGAACGGACATATCCTTTGGATCGGTGGGTATATCGGACATGCTCTGGCCTTGGCGGAAAGACGTCCACCGCGTTGAAGAATGATTTTGTTAAAGAATTCGGCGCTCGAGTCCTCACCAACCGGCGTGCGGACTTTACCCGAGACAGGAACGGCAAGTTCCGCCAAACGTTGTAGTGCTGTCATTTAAAAAAGACATACGGACTTGCTGATGGTTGGACTCGCGGCCGCCAACGGGCATTTTACGCCCTGTTTACAGTGCCCACTCCGGGGCCGGAGAAGCCTGCGGGATTTCAGCGATGAGGAATTGGCGTTCGTCAGAACGCTGAAAAGCGATGAAATCCACGTCCCGGCCGGAACGAGCTTCTTGCGCCAGGGCACGCGCAGCGAACAGCTTTACACCGTCCTCAGCGGGTGGGCGTTCCGCTACAAGATGCTCGATGACGGCCGTCGCCAGATCTTGAATTTTGTGCTGCCGGCCGATCTCGTCGGCCTGCAAGGCTCGCTGATGGAGGAAATGGAGCACTCGGTCGAGGCGCTGACCGATGTCTCGCTGTGCGTGTTTCCCCGGGGGAAAGTGTGGGCGCTTTACAGCAACGTGCCGACGCTTGCCTTCGACATCACCTGGCTTGCGGCCCGCTCCGAACAGCTTGGTGATGAACATCTGCTCAGCGTCGGCCAGCGCACCGCGCTCGAACGCACGGCTTATGTGCTCCTCACGCTGTTCAGGCGCGCCGAAGAGGTCGGTTTGACCAAGGGCAATATCATCCAGTTTCCGTTCACGCAGCAGCATCTCGCCGACACGCTCGGCATGTCGCTGGTCCACACCAACAAGACCTTGAAACGACTTTACACCGCTCAGGCAATCCGCTGGAAAGACCGTATTTTTGAACTGGTCGACCGCCCGGCTCTGGCGCGGATTGCCGGCAGCGACATGACGTTGCGGCGACAGCGGCCCTTCATCTGAGGCTTGATCATTGGCCTGAGTTACGGCAGGCATGAGCAATGCCTGCCGCCATCGCCCTATCCGATACTGCAGCGAGGCTTGCCGCCGTCAGCGCCGAGGTCGCGCGCGCCTGCCGCGACGCCAACCGGGACGTCGCGTCGGTGACCTTGATCGCCGTGTCGAAGACCTTTTCCGCCGATGCGATCGAGCCGGTCATCGACGTCGGCCATCGCGTGTTCGGCGAGAACCGCGTGCAGGAGGCCAAGACGAAATGGCCGTCGCTACGGGCCAGCCATCCCGGACTCGAGCTGCATCTGATCGGCCCGCTGCAATCCAACAAGGCTCGCGATGCCGTCGCCCTGTTCGATGCGATTCACTCCGTGGACCGCGACAGCCTGTGCGAGGCGCTCGCCAAGGAGATTGCCAGGCAGGGACGCGCGCCGCTGCTGTTTGCCGAGATCAATACCGGCGGCGAAGCCCAGAAAGCGGGCGTGCTGCCGCAGGATGCCGACGCATTCCTCAAGCGGTGCGCCGGGCATTATGGCCTGACGATCTCGGGCCTGATGTGCATTCCGCCGGCCAACGAAGCGCCGGGCCCGCATTTCGCGCTGACCGCCAAGATCGCGGCGCGCAACGGCCTGAAGCTGCTGTCGATGGGGATGAGCGCGGATTTCGTCACGGCGATCCAGCTCGGCGCGACCCACGTCCGCGTCGGCAGCGCGATTTTCGGCGAACGGCAAAACGCCGGTTAGCGCGGCCGCGTTGGATAACCTGGCGGAGGATTGACCGGCCGGAACGGCGAGGCCAGCGGCGGCCGCGGCGGCACGCTTGGGGCCGCATGTTCCAGCGGCCGTTTCAGAAGCCGCGAGCGCTGCGGGTCGAACGCCTGCGCCGGCTGCGCGGGAGGCGGCGCCGGGGCAGGCGTCTGCTGGACCGGCTGCAGGGGCGGCGCGGCGGCAATCTGCTCGAACGGCGAGCCAAATTCGTCGTCCACCGCTACCTTGTGACTCATGGTGGCGTTGCGCCAGCGATCGATCACGCCGCCGATCAGGTCCCGGTCGAACGAAGAGCCCGGAATGTCGCGCGTCGATCCGGCGGCTTCGCTGTTCGGCCGCTGTGCCGCCGCGAGCTCCTTGAAGCGCATTCGGGTCGGCAGCGCGACGCCGGCACCGAACGCGAACACTTCGCGGGTGCCCAGCGACGGGATGAACGACAGCAGGTTCACCGCCGCGTCCGAGACCGCGGAGCGGATCAGGCTCTGGTCGCGATCATTCGCCAGCCGCATCACGAACAAGGTCGAGCACTGCGAAATAATGGTCGGATCGATTTCCGCCGGCCGCTGCGTCACCAGGCCGAGGAACACCCCGTATTTGCGCCCTTCCTTGGCGATGCGCGACAATGCCCGCCGGGTCGGTCCGAAGCCGATTTTCTTGTCGGCCGGAGCATAGCGGTGTGCTTCCTCGCAGACGAACAGCAGGGGAGAAATGCCGTCGCTCCAGAGGCCGAAGTCGAATGCCATGCGGCAGAGCACCGAAACCACCGAGTCGACGACCTCGGCCGGAAAACCTGCGAGCTGCATGATCGTCATCGGCTTGTTGTCGATCGGCAGACGGAACAGGTTGCCGATGATCTCCGCCATGGTGTCGCCGCCGATATTGGCGCCCTCGAACATGAAGGCGTAGCGGGGATGATTCCGGAACGTTTGGATACGCGACATCAGCCGATGGATGGTGACGCGCTGCGAGCGGTTCTCCAGCTTGCCCATCCGTTCATCGAGCAGGCCAATGAGATCCTCAATTCGATAAGGCACCGGTGTGTCGGCGGTGAAACCGACATCGCGCGGATCGCGTTTTTTCGCCAGCGAGCGCTCGCTCGGATTGTTTCGGTACTGGAGATAGGCCGCTTTCGCCAGCGGAATGACCTCCGACAGAATCTCGACTTCCTCCTCGACGCCCGGCCGGCCGCCGAAAAATGCGTCGATGACTTCCTCGAAATTGAACAGCCAGAACGGGAGTCGCAGGTTGCGCGGATTGAGCACCTGAGCCTTGTCGCCGAAGCACGGCGCGTATTCATTGTGCGGATCGACCAGGAAGATGCGCAGCTTCGGGCGCGTCTTGAGGATCTCGTTCAGGATGATCGCCACGCTCGAGGATTTGCCGACGCCGGTGGTGCCGAGAATGGCGAAGTGCTTGCTCACCAGATCGTCGATATTGACATTGACGCCGATCGAAGCGTCCTGCTGCAGGTCTCCGATATGGGCGCGATCCTTGTCCGCGCCACCATAGATCAACCGCAGCTCGCGCTCATCGACGAGCACGGCTGGATTGCCGAGCGAGGGGTAGTTGGCGACACCGCGCTGGAATTGCGAGTGTGCCGCGGCGGTGCGGATTTCGCCGATCAGGTCGATCCGGGCGACGCTGCGATAAATGGCCGGTTCCGGAAACGTCTGTTGCTCGATCACCTCCGTCACGAGGCCGATCACGATCGCATCGCCGCTCAGGATGCCCATGAAGCGGCCAACCGTCACCTGTGCCGCATCGATGGAAACGCCGGTTTCGACGGTGATGGTTGCCTGCGACCCATTGATCGCCGTTACGCGTCCGAGCGGTTCGCGGCTTTTCTGCGCGATCGAGCCTTGCAGCAATCCGGTGGTCATCAACCGCTCCTACGCGAGGCGCGCCAGCCGCCCGCACCGGCTCCAACGATTACCGTTTTTGCTTGCAAGTACCGTTAATGACGGATGACGGACCGAGGACCTGATTAACAAATGGTTTCCGGTCCCCAGCAAAGCCTAACTGATCACAATCCGTGTCCTTGGTCCGACGCACGCCAGAAGACGACGCAGTGCGGACATGCGCAAGGCCACGCAGCCCGCAGTCGGAGCAAAGCCGGGGCGTGCAATATGGATGAATACGGCGCTGCCGCGCCCGGCGATCCGGGGCCGGGTGTTATGGTCGAGCTCGATGATGAAATCATAAAGCCGATCTGCCCGGGCCAGCCGGTCCGCCGTGCTTCCCTGCGGGACGATGATCGGTCGATTATAATGCCGGTCGCGCGGATCCTCGCACCAACCATCGTCGGCTCGGATACGGCGCACCGGCAGATGCGTGCGCGGCCGCGGATGCCGGTCGGCCCGCCACCACAGCCGTTTAAGCCGGAATGTGCCGCGGGGGGTCGCGCCGTCGCCCTCGCGCTTGTTGGCCTTGATTCCTCCCCGTCCGAGCGCGACCGGCATCGCAGCGGCGTGAGTGATCAGTACGCCACGCGATCTCTCTGCCGGTTTTCGACGTACTCTGATGGTGTGCAGCAAGGCCGCTGTCTTTGGCTCGAATCTTCTCGGCAAAAATAGCGATTTCCCTGTAAATACCAAGACTTGCTCTTTTTAACCCGGATGTTTCTATTGGAGTTGGGCAAGGACTATCGCAATGGCGAATAGGCGCACGATCCTGATCGTTGAGGATGATGACGAGCTGCGCGCTGCGCTCGTCGAGCAGCTCGCATTGCACGAGGAATTTGACGCGATCGCGGTCGAAACCGGCAGCAAGGGCGTACAGGCGGCCAAGACGGGACAGGTCGACCTCATCATCATGGATGTCGGCCTGCCCGACGTCGACGGCCGTGAGGCCGTTCGCATCCTGCGCAAGGCGGGCTTCAAGGCGCCGATCATCATGCTGACCGGCCATGATACCGACAGCGACACCATTCTTGGCCTGGAATCCGGCGCCAATGACTATGTCACGAAGCCATTTCGCTTCGCCGTGCTGCTGGCGCGCATTCGCGCGCAGCTGCGCCAGCACGAGGCGAGCGAGGATGCAGTCTTTGCGGTTGGCCCTTACACGTTCAGGCCGAGTTCGAAGCTCCTGCTCACACCGAAAGGCAGCAAGGTGCGGCTGACCGAAAAAGAAACTGCGATCTTGCGCTATCTCTACCGCGCCGGGCAGAAGCCGGTGTCGCGCGAGACGCTGCTGCAGGAGGTCTGGGGATACAATTCCGGCGTCACGACGCATACGCTCGAGACGCACATTTACCGTCTGCGGCAAAAAGTCGAAAAAGATGCCGCCGCGCCCGCGATCCTGGTCACGGAAGCCGGCGGTTACAAGCTGGTGCCGTAGGTCCAGTCATTCCGGGTCGGCCGAAGCGCCGAACCCGGAATCCAGCGGCATCTCAATCTCTGGATTCCGGGTCCGCTCGCTTTGCTCGCGCTCCGGAACGACAAGGAAGACAATGGCTCTCGAAGACGACATCGCGTTCCTCGAGCAGGTGCCGAGCCTTGCGATGCTTGGGCGCTCGGCGCTGCGCATCCTTGCGATCGGCGCCGAGACCAGGACGGTGCCGAGCGGCGCCGTGCTGTTCTATGCCGGCGATCTCGCCGACTGCGGTTATGTGATCCAGGAAGGCTCTTTCATGCTGGAGGCTGAGGGGCGCAGCAAGAACGAAGAAACCTATGCGGGCCCCGGCGAGCTTCTCGGCGAGCTCGCATTGATCACCGATACCGTGCGCACCGAGACCGTGACAGCGCAGGAGCCCTCGGTGGTGATCCGCATCCCGCGCAGCCTGTTCACGAAGATGCTGGAAGGCTATCCGGAAGCGGCTCGCACGCTGCGCGATGCCATGGTCGAGCGTGTCGGGAAATGGGCCAGCGATCTCGAGGGCGTCAAGGCCCGGCTCGAGAGCGCCGATAAGAATCGTTTGCGTTAGGCGAGCTCGATTGTCGCCGTCACCGGCACATGGTCAGAGGGCTGGACGGCGCCGCGATAATCCTTGGCGATCCTGATCTTCGACACACGGTCGGCGATCGCGTTCGATGTCCAGATATGATCGAGCCGCCGGCCGCGATCAGCAGCACGCCAGTTGTCCATCGCGCGATAGCTCCACCATGTGTAGAGCTTCTCGGGCTCCGGCGTGTGCACGCGCATCGTGTCAACCCAATTGCCGGCCTGGCGGGCGGCGGTCAGCTTCTCGCACTCGATCGGCGTATGCGACACCACTTTCAGCATCTGCTTGTGGCTCCAGACATCGTGTTCGAGCGGTGCGACATTGAGATCACCGACCAGGATTGCGCGTTGGGACGCTGCGGGGCGGAGGTCCTCGCAGACTTTCATTTCGTCGAGAAACGAGAGCTTGTGCGCGAATTTTGGATTGATGTCCGGATCCGGTTCGTCGCCCCCGGCCGGCACATAGAAATTGTGCAGCGTAATCGGATCGCGCAGTCCGGCCCTTTCGCCGAGCACCACGGACGTGTGGCGGCAGTCGGTTTTACCGCAGAAGTTCCGGATCTCGAATGAATCGAACGGCAGGCGTGAGATCACGGCAACGCCGTGGTAGCCCTTCTGGCCGTTGAGCGAAACATGCTCGTATCCCAGGCGCTTGAAGCGTTTGAGCGGAAAGGCGTCATCCGGGCACTTGGTCTCTTGCAGGCAGAGCACGTCCGGTCGCGCCGCCTTGATGAATTTTGCCACCAGGTTGATCCGCAGGCGAACCGAATTGATGTTCCAGGTGGTGATTTTGAGCTGCATGCCGGGACTATATATAGAAGCTGCCATGCCCCGCGAAAGCGGGGCATCCAATATCCACCGGTGATTCAGTGATGACTGGATCGTCCGCCTGCACGGACGATGACCGCAGGACGTTCCTAGTTCCGATACCGTGTGAAGTCGATCTTGAACAGGCTCGGATCGGGTCGCTTCGTGGTATCGAGATTATACACCGCGACCGTGGTGTCATAGCCTTGCGGGTCGGTCACGGTCCACTGCTTGAGCTGCATATCGGCGGCACTGAACATGATCATCAGGCGGCTGGTGCCGACGATCGGGTTCTTCTCCTCGACCACCACGGTGACAAACACATCATCGGCATAGACGGCGACCAGATTGGTGTCGTGCAAGAGGTCGACGCGATCCGCCAGCAGGAAACGCAGTGGGGTCTGCGAAAGCGGGTAAACATCCTGCGTCGCCAGATTGCGGTCGCGCACCACCACCGACTGGCCGTCGGCGACGATCTCGATCGGCGAGGGATCGTCGTACTCGAAGCGGACCTTGCCCGGCTTCTGAATAAAGAACTCGCCCTTGCTGCGCTTGCCGTCGGGGCCAACCTGGATGAACTTGCCGCTCAGCACTTGCACGCTCGAAAGATAGTTGCTGGCGCGGTCGATCAGCGCACGCTGCTCCGGCTTGATGGCGGTGGTCGAGCCTGTCTTGCCCAACAGCGCGGCGAATGGATTGGTGATCGGGTCCGGCGCGGCCTGTGCCTGAACCATGGGCGCCGCCACGGGGGTCTGCGGCACGGATGGCGTGGTGGAGCCCGTCGCCGCGGGCGCTTTCGGCCGTGCGCTCGGCAGCGGTACCTGCCCGAAGGCCGGCACGCCCAGGCAGGCCAACAATGCCCCGATTGCGGCCTTGCGGCCCATTTCCGACATGTCGAACTCCACTTGCGCCCCCGGGGTTACGCCGATGCGTAGCGGAGGGCTGTGGCGATTTCGCGGCTCTTGTTCGGCTTAACCGGCCAACCGTCGATTCTCAATAGCGATCCTGCTCGTCGGCCTCGCCGATCAGAATTTCGCGCTTGCCGGCGTGGTTGGCCTGGCCGACCACGCCTTCCTGCTCCATCCGCTCCATCAGCGAGGCGGCGCGATTGTAGCCGATCTGCAGTCGGCGCTGGATGTAGCTGGTGGAGGCCTTGCGGTCGCGCCGCACGATGGCGACGGCCTGCTCGTAAAGGTCGCCGGCGCCCTCCGTTCCCATCGCGGTGGCGTCGAACACGCTGCCGCCATCCTCGCCCTCCTCCTCGCTGCTGGCGGTGACCTCCTCGAGGTATTCCGGCGAGCCCTGTGCCTTGAGGTGTCGCACGACCTTTTCGACCTCGTCGTCGGACACGAAGGGTCCGTGCACGCGGCTGATCCGACCGCCGCCGGCCATATAGAGCATGTCGCCCTGGCCGAGCAGTTGCTCGGCGCCCTGCTCGCCCAAGATCGTGCGGCTGTCGATCTTCGACGTGACCTGGAAGGAAATGCGGGTCGGGAAGTTCGCCTTGATGGTGCCGGTGATGACGTCGACCGACGGGCGCTGCGTCGCCAGGATGACGTGGATGCCGGCAGCGCGGGCCATCTGCGCCAGCCGCTGCACCGCGCCTTCGATGTCCTTGCCGGCGACCATCATGAGGTCAGCCATCTCGTCGACGATGACGACGATGTAAGGCAGCGGGTCGAGCTCAAGCTCTTCCTTCTCGTAGATCGCCTGGCCGGTCTCCTTGTCGTAACCGGTGTGGAACGTGCGCGTCAGCGTCTCGCCTTTGGCTTTCGCCTCGGCGACGCGCATGTTGTAGCCGTCGATGTTGCGCACGCCGAGCTTCGACATTTTCTTGTAGCGACCTTCCATCTCGCGCACCGCCCACTTGAGCGCCACCACCGCCTTCTTCGGATCGGTAACGACTGGCGTGAGCAAATGCGGGATATTGTCGTAGACCGAAAGCTCGAGCATCTTCGGGTCGACCATGATCAAGCGGCATTGATCCGGCCGCAGCCGGTAGACCAGCGACAGGATCATGGTGTTGATCGCGACCGACTTGCCGGAACCGGTGGTGCCCGCGATCAGGAGATGCGGCATGCGGGCGAGATCGACGATCACCGACTCGCCGCCGATGGTCTTGCCGAGGCAGAGCGGGAGCTTGGCGGTCGATTCGTTATAGTCATCGGTCGACAGCAGCTCGCGCAGATAAACCTTTTCGCGCGTCGGATTGGGCAGCTCGATGCCGATCGCGTTGCGGCCGGAAACGACGGCAACGCGCGCTGATACGGCGCTCATCGAACGCGCAATATCGTCGGCGAGTCCGATCACGCGCGACGACTTGATGCCCGGCGCCGGTTCGAGTTCGTAAAGTGTAACCACAGGACCCGGCCGCGCATTGATGATTTCACCGCGCACGCCGAAGTCGCCGAGCACACTTTCGAGAGCGGCCGCGTTTTCCTGAATCACCTCGTTCGACAAAGTGGCACGCTCGGAGGCGCGCTGCGCGGTCAGCAGATTGAGTGGCGGCAGGGTGTAGCCGCTCGACGAGCGCCGCACGGTTTGTCGCGTCGCGACACGTCGCGGCTGCGCCTGGATCACGTCGACATCGTCGCCGTCATCTTCGACACGCTCTGCCACCTGAACGGCCGGCGCGCGGCTCGGTGCGTTCAGCCGCGGCTCGACCCGCTGATGGTCGGGTGCCGTCACGATCGGTGCAGCCATGTGCGGCGCGCGCCGAAGCAGGCGGGTGAGGCGCGCCTTTGCGCTCAAAAACGCATGCGTCACCATGCCCAGGGAAATGAAGCCGCCGCGCTCGTCTTCGGTTTCGTCATCTTCTTCCTCTTCGTCGGCGACTTCGAAATTCCGGCGGCGGCCGGCAGTCCGCGGCTTTTCTGCCGGCCGGCGTAGTCCGGCGGCAATCGCGAACGCGCCAAGCGTCAGAAACCCCAGAACGATGGCGGTGGCAAAGCACGTCATGCCGGTCAGCGCGATGCCGAAAAGTTGCGGGATTTCCAGCAGCGCGTCGCCGAGCACGCCGCCGAGTCCGGTCGGCAGTGGCCATGAGGCAGTGCGCGGCAGGCATGCGGCGAACGCTGAGGCAAACGCCAGCACGGCCAGCCAGGCGAAATGCCGCGCTCTGGATCCAAACGGCTGATGCGCCAGCAGGCGCCAGCCGTTGAGCCCGATCGGCAGCAGGATCACCGCCGCCGCCAGACCGAACAGTTGCATCAGCAGGTCCGATGCGACGGCACCCGCCGTGCCGAGCAGATTGTGCACCGGCGCATTGGTGGCGTGGCTGAGCGAGGGATCCTGCACTGACCAGGTCGCAAGCGCGACTGCGGTGATGAGGGCGAGCGTCAGCAGCGCGAGGCCGGCAAGCTCGCTCAGGCGCCGCCACAGGATGTCGCGGAAATGATCGGTGATGAAGGCGACGGCATCGAGGCTGCGGTCAATTGCTGACATTCTAAGAATCTTTCGCTCGGCGCATGATGCTGTCCGAAAACCGGTTCCCACTTTCCGGAATCATGCGCGCCCCTCAACCCAACACGGCGACGAGACGATGCAGCGCCTCGGCCGTCAGTTGTTTGTCCTGCACCATTGCAACGCGGATGTAGTCGGCGCCCGGATTCGATCCATCAGCCTGATCGCGCGCGAGATATTTGCCAGGTACGACCCGCACACCGGCCTCGCGCCACAGTCGCTTGGTTGCCTCTTCACTGCCGCCTTGAGCGCCAACATCGAGCCACAGAAAGAAGCCGCCCGCCGGCCTTTTGTAACCGTAACGATCGCCGATGATCTGGTCAGCAAGGTTGAACTTGGCGTTATAGAGCCGCCGGTTTTCCTCGACATGCGTCTCATCATGGTAGGCGGCGGCCCCCGCCATCTGGAGTGGTACCGGCACTTGTGGTGCTGCCAGATTGCGCAATTCGAGAAACGCCGCGAGGAATCGGCGATCGCCGGCGGCAGAGCCGACGCGCAGACCGGGCAGACTCGAACGTTTCGACAGCGAATGAAATGCAACGACGTTGGCGAAGTCAGGTCCGGCTGCTTCGAGAATTCCGGCCGGCGGCATGCCGTTATTGTAGATCTCACTGTAGCACTCGTCTGAGAACACGAGAAAGCCGAAGCGTTGCGCCAGCCCGGCGAGCCGGGTCAGGTAAGGCAAATCGGCAACCGCGCCTTGGGGATTGGCGGGCGAAGCGAGATAGCAGGCGACCGTGCGTGCCAGTAGCGCTTCGCTCAACCCATCGAGATCGGGCAGAAAGCCGCTCGTTTTGGTCGCCGGCAGGAATACCGCTTCGCAGCCGGCAGCGGTCGCCGCTGCGGCATAGACCGCATAGAACGGATTGGGGATCAGGATCGCGGGCTTACCTATCCGCGGCGAAACCCAACGCGTTGCCGCTAGCGCGCTGAGGAACAGGCCTTCGCGCGTGCCGGACAGTACCAGCACTTCGTGCTCAGGATCGATTGGACGTGGCAGCTTGAAGCGGCGGCCGAGCCAC
Organism: uncultured Undibacter sp.; assembly: GCA_964576085.1. GTDB lineage: Bacteria > Pseudomonadota > Alphaproteobacteria > Rhizobiales > Xanthobacteraceae > Pseudolabrys. The sequence goes on from CAZNTY010000086.1 coordinate 13,785, forward strand.
TGCGCGACGGCGCGCCGGTAAGGTTCGGCACCCTTGTTGGCCGGGTAGCGGCCGAATTGGGTGACGTGATCTGCGATGACGCGGCCGATGAAATCCGGAATCGGATGTTGCGGCTCGCCGACCGAGAGGTTGATCGGTGGCTTGCCCGGCTCGATGCCCGCAATGAGGTCGCTCAGGCGCACGAACGGGGAGCGGGCGGTGGCCGGGACGCTCTGTGGGATCGGCTGGGCGGCTGCTGATGTCATGCGGCAAATTACGGGAAGCGCCTGGGCATAAGAGTTTCCGCACCATAGGTGGGCCCCGGTTAAGGCGCGATTAACCAATAAGAATCCGCCCTATAGGGGCTTAATGGCTGACGAAATTATTTAACTGATCGGTTGACAATTATCTGCCGGTCATTACATTCAACCACATGGTTGAATTAGATGCATCCCGGCTCGATTCCATCTTCCACGCGTTGGGCGACGCGACCCGTCGGCAGATGCTGCGCGAGTTGGCGAGCGGCGAACGTACCGTGGGTCAGCTTGCCGAACCGTTCGACATCTCGTTGGCGGCTGCCTCGAAGCACATCAAGGCGCTGGAGAGTGCCGGGCTGATCCGCCGCGAGGTGCGCGGCCGCACCCATCTGTGCCGCCTCGAGCCCGGACCGCTTGCCAGCGCCGATGAGTGGCTGCGGTTCTATGAGCGGTTCTGGACCAAGAGTCTGGACAAGCTGGATGAGCTGCTGCGCGCAGACGCCCCCATCGCGAAATAAAAATGGAGAAGACCGATGATCGAACGCACGCTGCCAGACGCCTATGGCGTGCTCACCGAGCCGACGACCCTCACGATCCAGCGCATTCTTCCCGGCCCGATCGAGCGCGTATGGGCCTACCTCACCGAGAGCAAACTACGACGCCAATGGCTGGCGGCCGGCGATATGGACATGAAAGCCGGCGCGCCGTTCGAGCTGGTGTGGCGCAACGACGAGCT
>CAZNTY010000087.1:0-7943 GCA_964576085.1 uncultured Undibacter sp.
GAGCGGGGCCAGAAGATGAGGCGCCGTCCGGCGCTCCATCCCTCGTCTTTCTTCGGAAGGGCGAGGCAAGTCGAGACGACCGGCGCCCCCGCGCCGACCAAAGAACAGGGGCGATGGCGCGCGTCCGCTGTTTGGGAGACACGGGCGTATCACATACTCGGCGCCAGCACCGGACGTGATCCGGTGATCCCCGATAAGGGGCGCAGTGCCTTCCCAAGCGAGATGGCCGGGACATAAGGGCGTTCACGCCCGTCTTCGACGGGCTATGCCCGGCCGTGACGGCGGAGGAACAAAGCCGGGCGCTGCCGGCCGAGCGAGTGGCGAGGCGAGCGACTGTGGAAGTCATCTCAAAGGAGGCCCGACCTGTTGATAGATCCCATCAACAATCGTGATCTGCCGTGCCGGCCCGACGTGCTAGGCAAAGGCGCGCCGCACGCGCGGCGTTCAAGTTTGTCCAGTCCAAGTTCGTCCAGTCCAAGTCCGTTTAGTACAAGTCCGTTCAGTCCAAGTCCATCCGCAAGAGTCATACCAATGAGTGATGCAAATGTCCGTTGCCCAAACTCGCGTCGCAAGTGGTCGTGAATTCCTCGCCATTCCTGGACCGACCGTGATTCCCGACGCCGTGCTGCAGGCGATGCAGCGCCCGGCGATCGACATTTATTCCGGTCCCGCGGTGGCGCTGACCGACGGCCTGCTGCGCGACCTGTCGAGGATCTTCCGCACCGCGGGCAAGACCTACATCTATGCCGCCAACGGCCACGGTGCCTGGGAGGCGGCGCTCACCAACGTGCTGTCGCGCGGCGACAAGGTGCTGGTGCTCGAGAGCGGCCGTTTCGCGATCGGCTGGGGCGAGGCGGCCAAGATGCTCGGCGCCGACGTCGAGGTGCTGCCCGGCGATTTCCGCCGCGCGGTGCGGCCGGAGGTGGTCGAGGCGCGGCTGAAGCAGGATGTCGGGGGCAAGATCAAGGCGGTGCTGGTGGCGCAGATCGACACGGCGTCGGGCGTCGTCAATGACATCGAGGCGATCGGCGCGGCGATCCGTGCCGCCGGGCACGAGGCACTGCTGATGGTCGACACCGTCGCTTCGCTCGGCTGCATGCCGTTCGAGATGGATGCCTGGGGCGTCGACGTGGCCATGGCCGGCTCGCAGAAGGGGCTGATGACGCCGCCGGGTCTCGGTTTCACTGCCGCCGGTCCGCGGGCGCGCGAGGCACACAAGAGGGCAGGGATGCGCACGCCGTATTGGGACTGGACCTTCCGCGACGGCGAGGTGCACTACCACAAGTATTGCGGTACGCCGCCGGAGCACCTGCTGTTCGGCCTGCGCGCGGCGCTCGACATGATCTTCGCCGAGGGGCTGGAGAACGTCCACGCCCGGCACCGCCTGCTCGCCGAGGCGACGCGGCGTGCGGTCGCGGTCTGGGCCGAGGGCCAGACGATCGGCTTCAACATTACCGAGCCGCAGGAACGTTGCGACGCGGTGACGGCGATCGTCACGCGAGGCGGGGAGAGCGCGCAGCCGCTGGTCGACTACTGCGCGAAGAAATGCGGCGTCGTGCTCGGCAAGGCGCTCGGCCAGTCCGAAGGCAAGGGCTTCCGCATTGCCCACATGGGCCACATCAATGCACCGATGATCCTCGGCACGCTTGGCGTCGTTGAAATGGGTCTTGCGGCTCTCAGCATTCCGCATGGCAAGAACGGCGTCGCGGCCGCCGTCGACTATCTCGCCGGGGCGGTGCCCGCATGAGCGACAACATGAGCGACAACGAAAGCCCTCGCGGCGTGCTCACGGTGCGCATCAGTGCCATGCCGGCCGATACCAATGCCAACGGCGACATCTTTGGCGGTTGGGTGCTGTCGCGGATGGATCAGGCCGGCGGTATCGCCGGCGTCGAGCGCGCGCAAGGCCGCGTCGTGACCGTGGCGATGGACGGTGTCCAGTTCATCCGGCCGGTCCGGGTCGGCGATGTGCTCGAGGTCTATACCGAGGTCGGCGCGATCGGGCGGACGTCGATGAAGATTCATGTCGAGGCCTGGGTGCGTCGATTCCAGACCCACCGTCATGAAAAGGTGACCGATGCCAATTTCACCTTCGTCGCCATCGACGACGAGGGCAGGCCGCGGCCGATCCCGAAATGATGCTAACCTCCGGCGCCTCCAGCCTGCGCTACCGTCACCGGCTCGTCGCGCCACAGATCGGGAAACATCGCCTTCAGGTGCGCGACCTTCGGCGCATCGTTGAACACGATGTAGGGGTACATCGGATGCTTCACGGCGAAGTCCTGATGATAGTCCTCGGCCGGATAGAACGCGGCCTTCATCGTGCCGGTTTTCGTGACGATGGGCTTTTTGAATGCATGCGCCGCGTCAAGCTGCGCGATGTAGCCGCGCGCGGTCTTCGCCTGCGCCTCGCTCTGCGGGAAAATCTCCGAACGATATTGCGGCCCGGTATCCGGTCCCTGGCGGTTGAGCTGCGTCGGGTCGTGCGCGACCGAGAAGAACACCTGCAGGATTCTGCCGTAGGAGACCACGCGCGGATCGAACGTGACCTTCACGCTCTCGGCGTGGCCGGTGTTGCCGGTGCTGACGCGCTCGTATTCGGCGTCTTTCTGCGCGCCGCCGGCATAGCCGGACACCGCGTTCTTCACGCCCTTGACGTGCTGATAGACGGCCTGGATGCCCCAGAAGCAGCCGCCGGCGAGCACCGCGGTTTCCGTGTCGCCTTGCGCCGGAGCCTCGGCGGCCGGCGGGTCGATCTTCACCGCGTTCTCTGCCCGCACGCCGAGCGGGACGAAACCCGCGATCGCGGCCAGCACGACGACCCTGCCAAATCTGCGCATCGAAGCTCCTCCGACATTCGCGCCCGCGTGCCGTTCTACGCAAATCCAACCGCGGCGCACTACACATTGTTACACGTCATTGTGAAGTCATTTGGCCGCGTGGACCAAGGCGCGCCCGGCATGATACGAGGCTGCGCATGATCTGGCGTCTGCTCACCATCGCCCTGGCCCTCATTGTCACGGCACCGGCCTTCGCGGCGCGCTGCGGCGGCGACTTCAATACGTTCCTCTCCGAGATGGCGCGCGATGCGCAGGCGCAGGGCGTCTCGCGCGCGGTGATCGAGCAGGCCTTCGCCGGCCTCACCATCGACCAGAGCGTGCTCGCGTTCGACCGGCGCCAGCGCGGCACCTTCCGCAAGAGCTTTGAGGACTACGCGCGCACCCGCGTCATCCCGGCCCGCATCAAACGCGCCACCTCGCTGATGCACAAGCACGCGCAGTTGCTCTCGCGTATCGAGCAACAGTTCGGCGTGCCGGCGACGCTGATCGTCGCGATCTGGACGCTCGAGACCGACAATGGCACCGGCGACATGGGCAAGCTGCCCGTCGTCCGCACCCTGGCGACGCTGGCGCATGATTGCCGGCGTTCCGAGCTGTTTCAGACCGAGCTGATCGCGGCCCTGCAGATCGTGCAGCGTGGCGACCTGCCGCTGCGTGATCTGGTCGGCGCCTATGCCGGCGAGATCGGCCAGACCCAGTTCCTGCCGTCGTCCTACATCAAGTACGGCGTCGATTATGACGGCAACGGCCATGTCGACCTGCGCCATAGCGTGCCGGACGTGCTGGCTTCGACCGCAAACCTGCTCAAGGTCAATGGCTGGCGCGCCGGCCAGCCGTTCGGCGAAGGCACCGAGAATTTTCAGGTGATGCGCGAATGGAACCGCTCGGAGGTCTATCGCAAGACCATGGTCTATTTCTCCGAGCAATTGCCGCCGCCGCGCTGAAACGCGCGTCAAAGTTCCATGGCAGCAGTCACGGGGCGAAACACAATGTGGCGCCCGCGCGCCACATTGTGGCCCGACTTCGCAAACAAAAAGTCGGGCTTGCCTCGTCGCTGGAGGGTTTCTCAAATGTATTGTCGTGTCCTCGCCTGGACCATGCTGACCGCTGCGTCGTTGTTCACCGCGCCGGTCTTCGCCGGAGACCTCGTTGATATCAAAGACAACCTCGACAGCTTGATCAGCAAGCACGCCGCCGCCAACGGCATTCCGGAGTCGTTGGTGCGACGCGTGATCCGGCGCGAGAGCCGAGGCCGTCCGAACGTCATCAGCAAGGGCAACTACGGCATCATGCAGATCAAGCTCGCCACCGCGCGCGGCATGGGTTATCGCGGCACGGCCGCGGGCCTGCTCGATGCCGACACCAACATGACCTATGCGGTGAAATATCTCGCCAACGCCTACAGAGTCGCCGGCGGCAACGAGAGCCGCGCGGTTGCGCTGTACGCGGGCGGTTATTATTACGCAGCCAAGCGCAAGGGCATGCTGGCGGAGGTCGACCCAAACGCCGGCGTTCCCGGCAAGAATCCCACCCCGGCGATGGTGTCGGCCATGCAGATGGACCACGCGGACGGCATCCGCGCCAATTTGCCCTAATGCGACGGCGCGCTCTGCGCCTGGTCGTTCTGACCGCCGAATAGCTTCGTCAGGAAGTCGGGCTCAGCCTGCGGCTGTGCCGGCGGCTTGACACGGGCCCTGACGCGATGCGGGGCGATCTTGCGGCGGCTGTCGTTCAACCGCTGCAATGTTTCCGGCCGCGCCACCGGCAACTGTATGTCCCGTTCCTTCAGCGGCAATTCGGTGGCGGAGGCTTCGCCGATGTCGATTGGCAACGCACCGGCCGGCTCCTGGTCGATCGAGCCGGTCAGGTCAGCGGGCATAGTGTCGGTCGCATCGGGCGGCGGCAGCGCCGCGATTTGGTCGGGCGTGATAACGGGCGGCGGATCTTCGGCGGCCGGCTTCGACACGATCACCGGCGTGTCGGGCAGGCCGCGCAGCCGGTCCAACTCGTCGGCGCGCCGATAGGCGGCCTGTAGCAGAAATTGTTTCCATTCCGGATGTTCGGCGATCTCGATCAACGGCCCGCGCGCCGGCGCGACAGGCCGTGCCAGCGTCGCCGGGCCCGGCACGGCGAATCCGGCGAGAAGGGCGAGCGCGATCAGCACACCGCCCACGAGCATCGTCCGAAAGAATGGCAGCACAAGCTGTGCATAACTGAGTCGCATGGGTTGCGAAAAGCAATTCGCCATATGCGCCCGCAGCCGGCCACACGCATGGCGAGTCTCGCGTCCTGCCGGCAAGGACCCGTGACTCGCTCCGCAGCCGTTGATAGGAACGTCGACGGCCCGCCGTCGTTCCGCAGGGAGTTTTCATGCTGTCGAAGCCGAAATGTCCGGTCATCGCCATCGAGGAACATTATTGGGATCCCGAGCTCACCAAGACCTACCAGGGTTCGGAAGTCGGCCGCGGCGGCCCGATTGACGACCGGCTTTATGACTTTGCCGGCGTGCGCCTCAAGGAAATGGATGAGGCCGGTGTCGACATCCAGGTGCTCTCGCACGGCGCGCCATCGACGCAGAAATTGTCGGCCGATGTCGCGCCGGGGATCGCCCGCGAGGTCAACAACCGGCTGGCGGCGCAGATTAAGAAGAACCCGAGCCGTTTTGCCGGCTTCGCCGCGCTGCCGACCGCCGCGCCCGAAGCGGCAGCCGACGAGCTCGAGCGCTGCGTGACGGAGCTCGGCTTCAAGGGCGCGATGGTGCACGGCCTGTCGAACGGCGAATTCCTCGACCTGCCGAAGTTCTGGCCGATCTACCAGCGCGCTGAAAAGCTCGACGTGCCGATCTATTTCCATCCGTCGACGCCGGACCCGCGCGTCACTGAGGTCTATTACCAGGATTACGCCAAGGACTTCCCGCTGGTGGTACGGCCGGCCTGGGGCTACACGGTCGAAACCGCGACGCAGGCGATCCGCCTGGTGCTGTCAGGACTGTTCGAGAAATATCCGAAGTTCAAGGTCATTCTCGGCCATTTCGGCGAGACCATCCCGTTCCTGCTGTGGCGGATCGACAACGCGCTGCGGCGGCCGGGCGGCAAGCAGCTCGACTTCCGCGGCATCTTCAGCAGCAATTTCTGGTTGACCACCAGCGGGTTCTTCTCCGATCCGGCGCTGTTGTGCTGCGTGATGGAAATGGGCGTGGACCGCATCCTGTTCTCGGTCGATTGGCCCTTCGTCATCGACAACAAGCCGGCGGTGCAGTGGCTCTCGCGCATCCCGTTGTCGGACGAGGACAAGGCGAAGATCGCCAGCGGCAACGTCAAGCGGCTGCTGCGGATGTAGCGGCCAGAAAATTCTGCTAAAGGAAATCTGCTATAGGATTGGCTTACGAGCAGCCGAAAGGAATGACAGACATGCGAACGCAAACCGCGACAACGGCATCACTTTCGCGTCGCATCGGCCTGCTCTGGCCGGCCGGCGGGGCCTCGAGAATCTTTTTGACCGTCCTGCTGGTCGTTGGCGGCGTCGCTCTTTTGACGCTGTCGGCGAAGATCAAGGTTCCGTTCTATCCGGTGCCGATGACGCTGCAGACGCTGGCGGTCGCGGTGATCGCCGCCGCGTTCGGCGCGCGGCGCGCGGTCGGCATCGTGCTCGCCTATCTTGCGGCCGGCGCGGCCGGACTGCCGGTGTTCACCAACACGCCGCCGTCGGCTGCCGGGCTCTTCTACATGATGGGCCCGACCGGCGGCTATCTGCTCGGCTTTGTCGCGTCTGCCGCGCTGATCGGCTGGCTGTCGGAGCGCGGCTGGGACCGTTCGTTCGTTACGCTGTTCGCCGCGATGGTGCTCGGCGACGCGGTCCTTCTTGGCCTGGGTGTCTCCTGGCTGGCCTGGGGCAGTGCGCTGTTGCCGGGCGCGCCAATGCTCGGACTCGGCAAGGCCCTCACTGTGGGTCTTTATCCTTTTGTGCTTGCGGCCCTGCTCAAGGAAGCCTTGGGCGCCGCAATGATCCGTGGCGCCTCAGCCCTGCTCTCGCGAGCGAGGCCGCTCGAATTGTGACCGACGTTTCGGCCGATATTCCCCGACACGGATGGCTGCCGCACGGGATGTGCTAGAAGGCGCGGCCAGGGCCCGTAGCTCAATGGTCAGAGCCGACGGCTCATAACCGTCTGGTTGGAGGTTCGAGTCCTCCCGGGCCCACCACGCAGTTCTTCGCCTCGCGAGATTTCCTCGGGGGCGACCAGATGCCGGCGAATTGCGGTCCTTTCTGCTGGCGATGGAGTCTCTGTAGAGACCAAAATTGCCGACAGGCCAGTTCTGGCGCTCCGTCTCTGGGCCGCCGAATTCGGGTTTCCCGGAAAAAGGAGACTGGTTAGCAAGAGACTCGGTTCGCTCGCGCTAAATGACACGTCGCCTTTGATTTAAGTCATTTTTGAAAGGTCATGCGGCGAGCGATGTGCCAAAGACAATTTATAAGTGATGCTCTGCTTCTCTAACTTTTCTCGACATCCGATACTCAAACGAGCAACTGCACTCGAATCTCATTGTATCCTCGTTATTCGTGCCCGACTCAATTTCTGCCAGTCGCATATGAGTGCCGCAGCGCGGGCACATGATATGGGGAATCGTGGGATGAAGTTCGGCCTGCTGCTTGGTCATCTCAACACTTTCAACTGAAAGTCTATTTTCTGGCGCGACGGTAGGCATTAGCATCACGCGTATCAAAGGCTCTACTTTAAATCAGTTCTGATCGGGCGAGCGTTCGTATCTATCCATGAAAAGGCGTGGTGCATTTCCGCGGACTGCGAAGGAAATCGCGGCGCTGGAACTGAAAGATTTAAACAAGTTTATTGCGGCGTTGGAATGGCGAGTATTTTGTGCCGGACTGAAGCCCTCATTGCGGAAGCACGCACTCAAAGCGCTCGTTCGGCTCGAACAGCACCGCGAGATCTTGCACAGGATTAAGGCGCCATTTCGCGAGCCAATCTAGTCAGCGCTCAGTGCGTAGCTGGGCGTTCTGGAAATCAGGTGTGCACGCGACAATCAGCCCTGCTTGCTCAGGGAGTCTGGCGGATGAAGCCCCAGCATGCGGTATTGGCGGGCCCAA
>CAZNTY010000088.1:0-2098 GCA_964576085.1 uncultured Undibacter sp.
CGCCAGGCGCAAAGACCGGCTGATCCCCGGCTGCACGGTGCCGATGCAGGACGGGCCGGAGGCGGCGAAAGAGCTCGAGCGCGCCGTCAAGACGCTCGGCGCCAAAGCCTGCGAGATCCTCACCAATGTCGGCGGCCGCGAACTGTCCGATCCGGCCTTCGCGCCGTTCTGGAAGAAAGCCGAGGAGCTCGGCGTCCTCGTCGTGCTCCATCCCAACGGCTTCACCGAAGGCAAGCGGCTGTCGCGCTTCTACTTCTCCAATGTGATCGGCAATCCACTCGATACCACGCTGGCGTTGCACTACCTGATCTTCGACGGCGTGCTGGAGCGTCACCCCAACCTGAAAATCCTCGCGGTTCACGGCGGCGGCTATCTCGGCGCTTATTCCGGCCGCATCGACCACGCCTGGGGCGCGCGCTCGGACGCGCATGGCGACCTGCCGAAGCCGCCGACCAGCTATCTCAAGAAAGTCTATTTCGACACCATCGTGTTCACGCCGTTGCAGCTCGAGGCGCTGGTCAAGACGTTCGGCCCCGATCACGTTGTGATGGGCACCGATTTCCCGTTCGATATGCTCGAGGCCGATCCCGTCGGCCACGTCATGGACACCCCGCTCGACGACACCGCCCGCGCCAGGATCGTCGGTGGCAATGCGAAGATGCTGCTGGGGGTGTAGGCTCAGCCGATGCGGCGGACCGACATCGCTCATTTTGGCCTGATGCTGGCGGCGCTCGGCCTCGCCTATGCTCTGCCGTTCGAGCTGGTCTTGCTGTCTTACGTCTTTCTCGGCCCGGCGCACTACCTGACCGAAATATCGTGGCTGCACGACCGAAGCTATTTCCTGCCGCACCGGGGCGTCGCGCTTGCCTTGGCCGTTGTTGCGCTGACCGCGAGCTTCATGGAAAACGCGACGTGGTTCGGCGTCATCGTCTGGATCTCGCTCGTCGCCTGCGCGCTGGTTAGCGCAACCAAGACCGCGATGCAGGGCATGCTGCTGGTGATCGCGGCGGGCGTCGCCACCATCTACTTCGCCACGCATGGGCCTGCCTTTGCGATCATCGGCATCCTGGTGCCGACGCTGGTCCATGTCTGCCTGTTCACCCTCATTTTCATGACGGTCGGCGCGATGCGGTCGCGAAGCATGGCGCAATATGGGCTGGTTGCGGCCTATGTCGTCGCGCTGATCCTGATCGTCGCGCTGCCGCCGTCCGCCTCGACGGTGATCCCGTCGCTCGCGAAGGTCGCGCACCAGTCGTTCGGCAACGTGCCGCAGGCGCTCGGCCGCGCGCTCGGCATCCCCAATCTGGCGCTCGACGCGCGGATCACCGGGCTGCTGTCGTTCGTCTACACCTACCATTACCTCAACTGGTTCATTAAGGCGGAGGTGATCCGCTGGGCCGATGTGCCGAAGGCGCGTCTCGCCGCGGTCGCGGTGATGAGCGCCGCGGCGACCGGCTTCTATTTCTATGACTACACGCTCGGCTTCGCGTTGTTGCTGAGCCTGAGCCTGACGCACGTCCTGCTGGAATTTCCGCTCAACAGCCTGAGCGTGCGCCAGCTCGGCGCGCTGGCCGGCGAACGGCTGCGTCCGCCGCGCGCCAAAGCCTCACGCATTTAGGAAATCGACCAGCGCCGTCTCCTCGATCACGGCCTTGGCGGTGCTGTGCCGGCCGGCGCGGGCCTGTTCGGCGTCGGTGCGGGTCGCTTGCAGGTAGGCGCCGAGATGGCGCGCCCGCTCGATGATGCGATGATTGTCCGGCAGCCGCGCCGCCTCGAACTCCCGCAACGCCGCCTCGACCTCGCCGTTGCGCGCCAAGGCCCGCGCCAGCGCCGCCGCGTCGTCCGACGCCTTCGACACGCCGGCGCCGACATGCGGTCGCGCCACGAAGGCGGCATCGCCGATGACCGCCACGCGGCCGGCCGCCATGCGCGGCGATTCCAGGTCGTAGATCGGCTGCAGCAGCGGCTCCTCGATCAGCCGCACGATCTGCCGGAACTGCGGCGCCAGCAGTCGCTCGGCGTCCGCCCGCATCTCGGCGATCGGCTCGCGGCGGATGAGCTGCGGCGGGATCGACAGCGAATGGGTGACGCCGGTTTC
>CAZNTY010000089.1:0-4497 GCA_964576085.1 uncultured Undibacter sp.
GACCTTTCTCGTCCATCCATGGCCGCGCTGCCGGATCGCCATCAGCAGCAGCGCGCGCCGCTCGGATCGCAAGAAGGAATCTGTCGTGGCGCGATACCGCCGGTAGGCGGTCAGAAGCACGTTCTGCGATGGCGCGCCACCCGTCGATATCGCCGGGTCCGGGAGGGAAGATGCGAGCCGCATCGTCTCGTTGTAGGATTTGCTGTTGCCCGGCTGGTGACTCTCGCCGAAGCTCAGCGATGTCGGTGTCGGCCACTGTGCGCTCTGCGCTGGCAGCGGCGTCCCGCCAGCGCCGAACGATTGGTTCGGACCGCCCTTCTCCCCGTCCGATGAGCGCGGCGTACTCCAAAGATGCTCGACGAAGTTCGGAAGCTGACCGAGGTGAAGTCTCCCCGTCCCGTTCTCCAGATGCTCCGCTGCGTTCGCGCCCTTCATGTCGCGCGCCGCCGGTGTCGGCCATGTCCGCGCGGCTATCGCAAGGTTCTGGATCGTTGACCCGTTCGCCATCGCAGAAGCTTTGCGTTCCGCATATTCCTGGCTGCCGCGGTCCATGTTCACGTCCGCCGCTTGCGGCGTCGGCCACGAATGTGCCTGATCCTGCAAATTCAGCGTGTGGCCGCCCGCAAGCCTTTTCTGCGCGTCCTGCGCGCCGCCGCGGCGCGTGTCGTCGGTCGGCGTCCGCCACCCCGAGGATGAAGACGCGTTCGCGTTCATGCGGCGCGCCGACTTCACTCGCGCGGAACAGTCCGATCTCAACCGTGAAACCAAGCTTGCGAAGGTCTCGCCATATCCGCTCGGCGCCAGCGATTTCGTCAGCCCCCGCCGTGAGCATTCCGGCAACGTTTTCGATGAGGACAAACCAGGCGCCGGACTGGACGACGATGCGCCGCGCTGCGCTCCACAGGTCGCGCGCGTCGAGGCTTCCGCGCTTTCGACCGGCGACGCTATGGGGCTGGCACGGGATGCCGCCAATGACGCCATCCACAGTTCCACGCCACGCGCGGCCGCCGAAGGTTCGCACATCGCTCCACACAGGCGCCGGAGCCACAAGGCCCGCTTCCATCGCTGAAACCAGTGTCGCGACCGCGAAGGCTTCCCTCTCGACCATGCAGACTGTTCGAGCGTCTGGAATTGCCAGCTCGACGCCGACATCGAGTCCGCCTCCGCCGGTGCATAGACTGATGAGGTCGAGACGTTCGGGACATAGAGCCACATTCATGCCACCCCCGTCGCTTCCAGATCGAGCGCAACATGCACGGGGCCGAACGCGCGCTCCAGACAGGCCGAGAATTGCCGGGCGACAACCGGATAGGCGCGATAGACCTTCATCGGTAATTGGCCGCCCATCCGTTTTGCGCCACGACCGGAATGCTTCTTCTGGCCGCTTCTCTCTCCTGAGGCGTCATATCCGCCAGTGCTTTGACGGTTTCGATGTGTTCATCCGGGGGCATCGAATCCCCGCGAGTCATGTTGCATCTCTTGTGCGCCAGCCGAAGGTTCTCCCTGATTGTCGGTCCGCCCCTCGACTTCGGCCATACATGATCCAGAGATTCCTCCTCCAGCATCACCTTCCGGCCGCACAGCCAGCACGTCTGCTTGTCCCTCAGGCGCACAAACTGGTGCAGGCGCTTCTTCCACAGACTCTTTGCGTTCATCTCCAGCCCCGACTTCTGTCCATTCCGCATCGACGACGGGCTTTTCGAGCCCGAGCGCCTTGAGTTCGCTAGCGTTCAATTTCGCGAGCGATTTGGCAATGAAGGCTTGCAATTCTTCTGTGGACTGTTCCTTCGCTTCGACGGTGAGCTTGTGCTGCATCACCTTCGGCAAGACCTGTGTCCGATCCAGAATGTCCTTCGCCGCCTGAAACTTGATCTTGTCGCTTGCGTGCTCCAGCAGGTCCGACATGACGAGCGCGGCCCTGAGGGAGCCTTGGCGATACAGGTTCTCGGCTTCTTCGTGGATGGCGGCGAGAACGCGCGGATTATGGATGAGGCTATATCCGGCCGCCTTGGTGGTGCTGTCCGAGCCCCCATACCCCGCGACGCGGGCGGCCTCGGTCGCGCTTCCGTGCCGCGCGCCAAGATCGAGATAGGCCAGGACGAAACATCTCTGAGGCTCGCTGAGGATCGACATAGCCGGTCCCCATTTCTTGTCCGGCACCGCGCGCGCCGGCAGACGAGCGGTCGGAAGACCGGGGCCGCGCTGCTTCCTGATCGGCCTATTGGGATCGAGCTTCACACCCCGCCGAACCACCGAACCCTCAATGCGCGCATTTCCAACCCCGGTTTCGACGCCCCGATGTCACCTACGTATGGTGATTCGCAGACCCCTGTAAAGTGTCAAAAATAAACTACACCGCGTTTAGTGGTCAATACCCCCCATGTTCTGGAAATGCCAACAACATCAAGGTATTAACCATGGCCTTGACAAAGAACCACAGAAATGTTTTAAGACACTACACTTCCATCGAATGGCCGTCTAGGCCATGAGATGTTACCCCTCCCTCCTCAAAGAACAATCTCTCAAGAATATCAACAGCTTACATACCCCTCAGCCGGAAACGCCGGCGCGAGAAAGTGAAGTGTGTAGCCCCTTAGCGATTCGCCGTCGTTTTTCCCCTCCCCGCCGGCCTGCCCCCCGGTCGATGAACGCGATGTGATGCGAGATGATCGGTGAGCGTGGTGGATGGTGGTGAGTGATCCTTCCTCCTAACCCTCCAATCTCCTCACCTTCCAATCTCCCTTCCAAGCTCCCTCATTTCGCACAAGCGCGCGCGGTACGATCTTGAGTGAGCGGCGCGAACGAAAGATCGTACACTGTCTCAACCCTGGTGAGTGCCGGCAGAAAGAGAAGAAGGCTTTTGGGATTTTGGTGAGAGTTGCGTCTTAACCGAATATTAACCTGAATTGAAGGAACGCTTTGACGCGCGCTCCCTTCGCGGCCATGTTAGCGCCGTGAGATACGGGAGACGGCTATGACGCAGCAATCTTTCACGGTTATCGACTACAACGGCGAGGCGCTCGGTCGCCATCTGACAGTTCCCGAGGCCGCTTCCATCATCCTGAACCACGATGGCGCGGACTATGAAATCCGCGAGGGTGAATGGCAGGGCTCGAAGATTTTCGAGCTGTGGACCCGCAAGCAGGTCGCGAATAAGCCATGGACGAAAACGGGCATGTTCTCCTTCGCTGACACTCGCGCGGAAGCCGAGGCTGAAATCTTCGGCCAAGTCTGCATCACGCGCTGGCCGCACCATCCAGAAGCGATTCCAGACGCTCAATACGACGAAATCCTCGCGGCCATGTTAGCGCCGTGAGACAAGGGAGACTGCTATCATGCAACAACCTTACTATACACTTCTTGAACTGCAACGTGCGGTCGAGCAATGCAACTGGCGCAAGGGCTATGGCCGCGTATGCGACATACGGCGCTTCGGAGATGGGCGGCTAGAAGTGGAAATTTCCCGCCCACACATGAACAAAACTGTGCGCTTTGGAAGAGTCCGCTACAACCGAGTGTTTTTTGCGGGGACATCGGCAAAAATCCGCATCGCTCACCCCAACGCCAGTTTGATCGCCGCCGCGCCGAAGCTGTTGGAAGAAGCCATAGCGGCCGAGGCGACTCTGACACTAGTTTCGCAGGTGCCTGACCTGCCAGGGCATGTTTTCGAGCAGGTCATGGAAGACCTGACCGCGCTTCGCTTTGCTATCGCCAAAGCAACGGGAGGCGAGTCGTGATAGTCGGAACCAACCATTTCCGCAGCACCTATGCCGCTTGCCAGTATTACGCCGAATATGGCCTTTCACGTGATGACGTGTTGGAAAAAATCCGCACGGGCGAAATCGTCGTATGGAAGAAGCCAGAGACAAAGCCTGGTGAACACGTGGTCCTCATCGACAATGGGGCACGTTACGCCATCATTACCAAGCCATGAGATACGCCATCTTCGCCGCCGTCATGTTGTACGCCTGGCAAGCCGGCGCAGCCTACGTCGTAGAGTCTTACGCTGGCGCGGCGATCGCAGCCGACTTCGCGCCCATCGTCGCGGCGCTTCACCACTAGCCAAGGGAGATTAGAGATGAAGAAAAACATCAAGCCGCTCATGTCTGTGAAACATGACTTTGTGGACAGTCTGGACGAGTTCATTCAAGCGGCGGTGATGCTGCACTTGTCCGTAAAGTCGGCCCTCGAACTGGGCCAGATTGGCGAAAAACTCCGGCCGGTAATAGAGGCCCGCGTTGCTGCATTCGATAAGGCATATCTAAGAGATGAAGCATGAGCAAAGCGATCCGGCTATCCGGCATTGCCGGCGCTTCACCGCTAGCCAAAGGAGATTAGGCATGGCCTACCGCACACAAATCAACAAACGCACCCTCAAAGCCGTCGCGATTGCAGCGAGCAATGACTCAGGCAGGGTTTCTTTGTGTGGCGTATTGGTGGAATGCCGCGCTACCACGGTGACCTATGTCGCCACGGACGGCCACAGAATGCTTGTCG
>CAZNTY010000090.1:0-1812 GCA_964576085.1 uncultured Undibacter sp.
GCTGATCGAGTCACGCAGCGACGACGAGCTGGCGCGGCTGATGAACAATCTCGGCGGCCACGACCTGCCGTCGATCGTCGAGGCATTCGACAAGATCGACCACGATCGCCCGGTCTGCTTCATCGCCTACACCGTGAAGGGCTTCGGCCTGCCGATTGCCGGCCACAAGGACAATCACGCCGGTCTGATGACGCCGGCGCAGATGGAAACCTTCCGCAAGGCGATGAACATCCGCGAAGGCCACGAATGGGATCCGTTCGAGGGTTTACAGACAGCGCCGGAGCAGATCGAGGCGTTCCTCGGCAAGGTGCCGTTCGCCTCCGGCGGCGAACGGCGGCTGAAGGCCGCGCGAATCGATGTGCCCGACCAGCTTGCGGTGACGATCCAGCCGGAAATGTCGACGCAGTTCGGCTTCGGCGCGATCCTCAACGAACTGGCGCGCGAGAAAACGCCGCTCGCCGAGCGGATCGTGACCACGTCGCCGGACGTGACCGTCTCCACCAATCTCGGACCGTGGGTGAACCGGCGCGGTTTGTTCGCCCACGAGCGGATGGCCGACACGTTCAAGAGCGAGCACATTCCCTCGACCTTCAACTGGGAATTCTCGCCGAAGGGCCAGCATGTCGAGCTCGGCATCGCCGAGATGAACCTGTTCATTGCGCTGTCGGCGCTCGGGCTTTCCCATTCCATCAACGGCGAGCGGCTCCTGCCGATCGGCACGCTGTACGATCCGTTCATCGCACGCGGCCTCGATGCGCTGAACTACGCCTGCTACCAGGATGCCCGCTTCATTGTCGTTGCCACACCGTCGGGGCTGACGCTGGCGCCCGAAGGCGGCGCGCACCAATCGATCGCGGAGCCGCTGATCGGGATGTCGCAGGACGGCATCGCGGCCTTTGAGCCTGCGTATGTCGATGAGCTCGCCGTCATCCTCGCCTTCGCCCTCGATTACATTCAGCGCAACGGCGAGCACGACGCCTCCGAACGCAACTGGCTGCGCGACGAGACCGGCGGCTCG
Organism: uncultured Undibacter sp.; assembly: GCA_964576085.1. GTDB lineage: Bacteria > Pseudomonadota > Alphaproteobacteria > Rhizobiales > Xanthobacteraceae > Pseudolabrys. Next base: position 1,019 of record CAZNTY010000090.1, read on the forward strand.
GTCTATCTGCGGCTCTCGACGCGGCCGGTGGAGCAGATCAAGCGCACCATGACGCCGGAGCTCAGGCAGGACATCGTCGACGGCGCCTACTGGCTGCGCGAGCCCGGGCCGAACTGCCAGGTCGTGGTGGCCTACACCGGCACGGTGGCGCCGGAGGCGATCCAGGCGGTCGGCCTGATGGCGGAGGACCGCCGCGACATCGGCCTGCTCGCCGTGACGTCTGCGGACCGGCTGAATGCCGGCTGGACCGCGGCATTGCGGGCGCGCGAGCGCGGGCTGGTCAACGCGCGCTCTCATATCGAACGGCTGCTCGGCGACCTGCCGCCCAACTGCAGCATCGTCTCGGTGCTGGATGGCCATCCGGCCACGCTGGCCTGGCTCGGCGGCGTAGCGGGCCACCGGGTGCGGCCGCTCGGCGTCGAGCATTTCGGCCAGACCGGCTCGATCCCGGACCTCTACAAGCACTACGGCATCGACGCCAACGCCATCATCGCCGCCGCGCAGGCCATCGCACCCGGCCGGCCGATCCGGCATCTGCGCGCGCTGGGTTGATCCGCGCCGCGCGCTCCGTCACCCTCCTCCGCGGGCAAAGGTGAACGGAGCCGGCGGCCGGGCGCATGGGTGACGAAAACAGCAAAGCGACTTCCGTCGCCATCGCCGGAGGCGGCCCGGTCGGGTTGATGCTGGCGCTTTATCTCGACCAGTACGGCGTGCGTTCGGTGGTGTTCAACCGCGAGCCCGGCGTGCGAAGGCATCCCAAAGGCTCGACCCACAACGCGCGCACCATGGAGCAT
>CAZNTY010000091.1:0-3766 GCA_964576085.1 uncultured Undibacter sp.
TGGTACGATCAACTGGTCCTGATGTTCCAACGCGAGGTGGCTGAACGCATCGCGGCCAAGCCGGGAAATGAAAGTTATGGCCGGCTGTCGGTGCTTGCCGGCTGGCGCGCCGAGGTGAAGATCCTGTTCGACATCGCGCCCTCGGCTTTCGTGCCGCCACCGAAGGTGACGTCGTCCCTGGTGCGCCTCGTGCCGCGGCAGGACCCGCTGGCTTGCGACAGCGTGGCCCTACAACGTGTCACCGCGGCAGCCTTCGGCCAGCGGCGCAAGATGCTGCGGCAGAGCCTGAGGCCGCTGGGCGTCGATCCAGGCACGCTGCTGGCCGCGGCGCAGATCGAACCGACTGCGCGCGCGGAAGACATTCCGGTCGAGGGTTTTGCCGCACTGGCGCGCGCGTTCAGTGCCGTCCGCGGGTAATGACCTTCAGGTCGGCCAGCAGCTTGTTCGCAACCTTCACGAATTTTTCCCGCCGTCGCCGCCGCGCGCGCTCGTGGGCCAGAATCGAACGCAGTTCCCGAAAGCTTTCATTCAGGTCGCGATTGACCAGAACGTGGTCATATTCGTTCCAGTGTGGAATTTCCGTCGCGGCATTTTTCAGCCGGCGCAGGATCACGCCGGCGTCGTCTTGTGCCCGGCGCTCGAGCCTGGCCTTGAGCTCCTTGGCCGACGGCGGCAGCACAAAGACGCTGACAGTGTCGGTGCGCATCTTGCGGTAAAGCTGCTGCGCGCCCTGCCAGTCGATGTCGAACAGCACATCCTTGCCCTGCGCCAGCGCCCGCTCCACCGGCTTGCGCGGTGTCCCGTAGAAATTCCCATGCACTTCGGCGCATTCGAGCAGATCGCCGGCCTTGCGCATTTCCTCGAACTTCCGTTTCGAGATAAAATGATAATGTACGTGATCGACCTCGCTCGGGCGCCGGGGACGCGTCGTCACCGAGATCGACAGCTTCAGCCGCTTGTCAGCATTGACGAGGTTGCGCGTCAGCGTGGTCTTGCCGGCGCCGGACGGCGACGAAATAACGAACATCAGGCCGCGCCGCTTCATGCTCATTCCAGGTTCTGCACCTGTTCGCGGAACTGCTCGACGACGGTCTTGAGCTCGAGTCCGATATTGGTGAGTTCGACGTCGTTGGCTTTGGCGCACAAGGTATTCGATTCGCGGTTGAGCTCCTGCGCCAGAAAATCAAGCCGGCGCCCGACCGGGCCACCCGCGGCGATCAGCTTCTTCGCCTGCGCGACATGGAGGTGGAGGCGGTCGAGCTCCTCGCGGATGTCCGCCTTGCTGGCAAGCAGCAGCGCTTCCCGGTGCAGGCGGTCGGGATCGAATCGGTCGCCGGCTTCAAGCAGCGTTGCGATCTGCTCGGCAAGCCGCGCCTTGATCGCTTCCGGCCGGCGGCCGGGCGCAGCTTCGGCGCGTGCGGTCAGCGCCGCGATCTCGTCAAGCCGCGCCGTCAGCGTGCGGCCGAGGGCGGCGCCTTCGTCACGGCGGGCATCAACCAAGTCCTCGAGCGCTTGGGCAAATCCCGCGGCAACCGCCGCTTCGGCGGCGCGCCGGTCATCCGCGCTCTCCTCCTGCTCGCCGACCTCGATGATCCCCTTGAGGCCGAGGATGCCGTCGATGCTCGCCGGCGCTGCCGCCACCCGGCCCTTGAGCCGCTCGATCGCGCCGAGCACCGCATCGAGCACCGGCTCATTGATCGTCACGACCGGCGTGACGCCCTGGCGCTCGACGGTCAGGTTGCCGTAGACCGTGCCGCGCGACAGCGCATCGGCGGCGCGGGCGCGCACCAGCGCCTCGACCGCGTCCCAGCCCGGCGGCATGCGCAGCCGCAGGTCGAAGCCTTTGGCATTGACCGATTTGACCTCCCACGCCCACGCATAGGCGCCGCTCGTCCCTTGCGCGCGCGCAAATCCGGTCATGCTCGACAGGGCCATCGGCGGGGTCCGCTCCAGGAGTGCTAGGAAATTGAAGCGCGCCGAACCTTACCGGCCGCAATGCAGGCTCACAAGTCGCGCCCGCTCAAGGCCGCGCGTTCGAACGCCGTTCGGGACGGGCGGGCGATGCGGGGACGGGCGCCGGTGCAGGCTGCGCCGGCTCGGTCTTGCCGTCGGCCTTGCCGTTCTCCAGCGCGCGCAGCCGCGCGACGTTCTTCTGGTGCTGCTCGTAACTTTCGGCGAAGACGTGGCCGCCGTTGCCGTCAGCGACGAAATAGATTTCCTTGGTGCGGGCAGGATTGGCGGCGGCCTCGAGCGAGGCCAGGCCCGGATTGGCGATCGGGCCCGGCGGCAAGCCGTCGATGATGTAGGTGTTGTAGGGCGTCGGCTGGTCGATCTCGCTCTTCATGATCGGCCGGCCGAGCGAGCCTTTGCCGCCGGTCAGCCCGTAGATGATCGTCGGGTCCGACTGCAAACGCATCTTCTGCTTGATGCGGTTGACGAACACGGCGGCGACGCGGGTGCGTTCATCCGGCCTTCCGGTTTCCTTTTCGACGATCGAGGCGAGCGTCAGCAATTCCTCCGGCGACTTGAGCGGCAGGCCGGGCATCCGGTGCTGCCAGACCTCCTGCAGGACGCGCTGACTCGCCTGCTGCATGCGCTGGATGATGGTCTCGCGCGAGGTGCCGCGCGTGAACTTGTAAGTTTCCGGCAGCAGCGTGCCTTCGCGCGGAATTTCCTTGATGGTGCCGGACAGGGCATCGTTCTGCAGCAGGCGCGCGACAAACTGCTCGGATGTCACCCCCTCCGGGATGGTCAGCGCATGCTCAACCACTTTGCCTTCAATGATCGTTTCGATCACGTCGCGCAGGCTGGCGTGCTTGGTGAACTGATATTCGCCGTATTTCAGTCCCTCGCGCGCCTTGAGCACGAACACGCCGCCGACAAAGACCCAGGGCTGGTCGATCACGCCCTCCCGCACCAGAAGGTCGGCGATGTCGCGCGTGCCGAGACCGCGCGGGATATTGACGATCTTGTCGTCTGGCAGCGGACCCGGCTGCTCGAAGCGACTCTTGCCGTAAAACAGCGCCCCGCCAACGATCAGTGCCATTAGGATCAGGAACGTAAAGACCGCATTGCCCGCCACCACGAGCGGATGCCGGGCGCGGCGCGAGCGGCGGATCGGGGCCGGCACGCGCTCCGGCTCCAGCGCAAGGCGCGGACTGCGCGGCGCGATCGGGCGGGGGTTTGAACTGCCCGGAGGCGGACTTGGACGTGAGCCGTTCGCGCCGCTCGAGAAGGAAGGGTCTTGCGCCTCCGCGCGACCACGCGCGAGCCGGTCGGCAATGTCCTCGGAGGGGCCGCGGCCGGCAACCGGCGGCACGTCGTCGTCGGAGCGGGTCTCATGTCCGTTTTGCGGCTTCAAGCTCACGATGATCCCGCTGCTGTCTTACCCACCGGCACGTCGCTCCGCTGCTGGCCTCGCTCGCGCGCGATTCACGCAAGCTCTTTTAGCGCGCCATCGGCGGCCGCAGAACCGAAAAACCTGAGATGTTCACGCAGGTTAGAAAAGAATGTGGCGAAAGCTGGAAGCGTCCCCCCCGACGCCAATAGGCTAATTGACGTAACGGCGGAAGATCAAGGACGCGTTGGTGCCGCCAAAGCCGAACGAGTTCGACAACACCGTATTGATCTCGCGTTGCCGCGGCTGGTGCGGCACCAGGTCGATCGGGGTCGCCACCGACGGATTATCCAGATTGATAGTGGGCGGCGCGACATTGTCGCGGATCGCAAGGATCGAAAAGATCGCTTCGACCGCGCCCGCCGCGCC
>CAZNTY010000092.1:0-4065 GCA_964576085.1 uncultured Undibacter sp.
GCTGGTAAAGTTCCCGCCCTGTTGAAACACTGTGCCACCATTTACTCGCCGGTCCGTCAAATGATACCTGCTGGCAATGAGCCTCGGTCTTCGGAAACCGCAGGTGGCCGGCTCGACCACGCTGCGCGACCTGATCAAGTCACGGCTTGAATTGGCCATCGGCCGTCCCGCCGCCGAAGCCAACACGCATGACTGGTATTGCGCGACCGTCCTCACGATCCGCGATCGAATCGTCGAAAAGTGGATCGACGTCCGGCGTCAGAACCGCGGCAAGCGCAAGCGCGTCTATTATCTCTCGATCGAATATCTGATCGGCAGACTTCTGACGGAGGCACTGACCAATCTCGATTTGCTCGACGACGCGCGTGCCGCGTTCGATGAACTCGGTGTCGACTTCGAAGCCGTGCAGGCCGCCGAACCTGATGCGGCACTCGGCAACGGTGGTCTGGGGCGGCTTGCGGCCTGCTACCTCGACAGCATGGCGACACTCGGCATTGCCGGATACGGTTACGGATTGCGCTACGAACATGGGCTGTTTGAACAGCGCATCCGCGACGGCCGCCAGCTCGAACAGCCCGAGCTCTGGCTGCAGCGAGGCAACCCCTGGGAGCTGTCGCGGCCAGAGCGGGAATATCGCATCGGCTTTGGCGGCACCGTCGAATATGTGGGCGGCGAAACACGAACCGCGCGCGCGGTCTGGTATCCCGAGGAGACAATCATCGCGACGACGCACGACATCCCGATCACTGGATGGCAGGGCAAATCGGTAAACCTGTTGCGGCTGTGGAGCGCCCGCGCCGCCGAACCGCTTCAGCTCAAGGCCTTCAACGAAGGCGACCATGTCGGCGCGATGCAGGCGCGCATGCGTGCCGAGGCCATCACGCGCGTCCTCTATCCCGGTGATGCGAGCCCGCATGGTCAGGAGCTACGGTTGCGGCAGGAGTATTTTTTCACGGCTGCATCGCTGCGCGACATTGTGCGTCGACACCTCGAGCAATTCGGCGATCTCTCCACGCTGCCTAACTACGCGGCCATTCAGCTCAACGATACACATCCCGCGCTTGCGGTGGCCGAGCTCATGCGACTCCTGATCGACGAACATGATTTCTCATGGGACGAGGCCTGGGACGTCACGCGCGGCACGGTCAGCTTCACCAACCATACCCTCCTGCCGGAGGCACTCGAGACCTGGCCGGTCGATTTGCTGGAGAGGGTGCTCCCACGCCATATGCAGATTATCTATCTCATCAACTGGCTACACCTTCAGGCCGCGACCGAGCACGGATTTACCGATCCCGGGATGATGGCCCGCATCTCGCTGATCGACGAACAAGGCCGGCGGCGCGTCCGCATGGCACATCTTGCCTTCATCGGGTCCCATCATGTGAACGGCGTGTCCGCGCTGCACACCGAGCTGCTGGGAAAGACCGTTTTCCATGACCTTCTCAAGGTGTCGCCGGCGCGGCTGGTCAATAAGACGAACGGAATCAGCTTCCGACGCTGGCTATTTCGAAGCAATCCCGGCCTGACGAACCTGCTCCTGGAGACCATCGGCCCCGCCTTTCTCGATGATCCCGGGCGCCTCATGGATTTTTCCTCGGCAGCCCTCGACGGCGGCGTCATGGAAAAACTGCGCGAAACGAAACGGCGCAACAAGCAAAGACTTGCCAAAATCCTGCAAGACAACGGCTGGCGCGCCGTCAGCCCCGATGCCCTGTTCGACATCCAAGTCAAGCGTATCCATGAATACAAGCGTCAGTTGCTGAATATCCTGGAAGCTGCGGCGCTCTACCACGAGCTGCGTGACAGTCCGGACGCCGCCGTTCCCCCTCGCGTGAAGATCGTTGGCGGCAAGGCCGCGCCCGGCTATGAGCGGGCCAAGCTCATCATCAAACTGGCCCACGACATAGGGCGGACCATTGCGGCGGACTCCCGGGTCCGCGACCGGCTGCAGTTGATCTTCGTGCCTAATTATTCCGTCTCGCTCGCCGAGTGCCTCATCCCCGCTGCCGACTTGTCCGAGCAGATTTCGACCGCAGGCATGGAAGCTTCCGGCACTGGCAATATGAAACTGGCGCTCAACGGCGCGCTGACAATCGGAACGCTGGACGGCGCCAACATTGAAATCCGCGAGCGGGTGGGCTCGCCCCACTTCTTCCTGTTCGGAATGACCGCTGGCGAAGTGGAGCAACGCAGGCGGGAGCGACTCGAAGGGGCCGTTGTCATCGCAGCCTGTCCACGCCTCAAGGCTGTCGTTGAAAGCATCGCCCGAGGCGAATTTTCGGACGGCGATGGCTCGCTCTACGAGCCGCTGCTTTCCGCGATCCAGGGCCATGATCCCTACATGATCGCCGCTGATTTCGACGGATACTGGACGACCCAGCGGGAGGTGGATGAGGCCTGGCAGGACGCCGACAGGTGGGCCCGCTCCAGCATTCACAATATTGCCGGGATGGGCTTTTTTTCATCCGACCGTGCCGTTCGCGAATATGCCAACGACATCTGGCGGGTAGCGATCTAGCGTCCGCGTCCCGCGTTATTCAATGCCTCGACGGTCGCACGGTAGGTCAGCTGCTCGCTCCATTGCTCAACCACGAGCGGCAGCTTTTGCCGCCAATTCGGATATTCATCGATCGTGCCAGGAATATTGATCTGCTCGGTGACCTCGAGCAGATCCTCGAGCGCGACCATCACCAGCCGCGCCGGCGTTGCCGCGAGAAAGCCCGCGACCGCGGCAAAACTGTCGGGCGCATTGCGACCGGCATAGGGCCGCAGCGCCTCGACAAGCGCATCGCGGGCGCACGCCCGCGCCTCATCGCTCTCGCCGGGATCGACGCCGATCGACCGCTTCAGGTCCAGGTCCTGTCCGGTGATCCAGCTCTTGAACGTCGGCAGGTCGTGCGTGTTGAACGTGGCGAGCGCGCCCTGCGGGTATTCGCGTGGTTCTTTGAAACGACCGTCCTCACCGCGTTCGAACATCATCACGCCGTAGCTCCATAATCCCCATTTTGCGGCAGTCGGCCGAAAGCCTTCGGGCACCGTTCCAAGATCCTCGCCGATGAAAATGCATCGATGCCGGCGACTTTCGTCAGCAATGACCGCAAGCAATCGCTCGAACGGATAGTGCACATAGGCGCCCTCTCGCGGCCTGGAGCCGCTTGGGATAAGAAACAGTCTCATCAGTCCGAGCGCATGATCGAGCCGCACCGCGCCGGCGTAGCGCATCGCCGACTTGAGCAACGCGCGCATTGCCGAGAAGTCATGATCCGACACGGCTTGTGGATGAAAGGGCGCGAGGCCCCAGTCCTGGCCGGCTTTGTTGTATTCATCCGGTGGCGCGCCCACCGAAAAGCCGCTCATGATCTGCTGCTGGTTTGACCAGGCATCGGCGCCGCGCGGGTCAACGCCGACCGCGATGTCGAGATAGAGACCTATGCTCATGCCGAGAGCATGGGCTTTTTTCTGGCAGCGCATCAGTTGCCGGTCGGCGACCCATTGCAGGTATTGGAAGAAGCCGCAGGCCTCCATCTCGCGGCGAAAGAGGTTGTCGACGTCTGCCGGATCCGGATTCCGCCAGGGTAAAGGCCATTGATGCCAGGGCTGCCCGCCGAACTTTTCGCGCAGAACTTCAAAACAGACATACCGTCTCAGCCCGGCACCACCGGCAGTGCGGAAGGCGTCAAAATCGTCATGCGCCTCGGCGGATCCATTCGCGACGAAGCGTGAATAAGCATCCCTGAGATAGCGAAGCTTGAGCTTCGCCACTGCTTCATAGTCCACCACGTCGACCGCGCGCTGCGACGCGGCGTCGGCCTCCCATCCTGCCGGCACGGCGCTGAAGTCCGGCGTCTTGTCGACGGCGATGTATAGCGGATTGAGATACGACCTGCTGCTCGGCGAATAGGGCGATGCTGCGCCGGGGCGATCGAGAAACAAGGCGTGCAGCGGATTAACGCCTACAGCCGACGCGCCGGATGCGGCGGCGATTTCAATGGCCGCGTGCAGATCCTCGAAGTCGCCGATGCCCCAATTGCGGTTCGAGCGCACTGCGTAGAGCTGCACCGC
>CAZNTY010000093.1:0-6067 GCA_964576085.1 uncultured Undibacter sp.
ACGGGCCGCGCTTAGTCCTTTGGCGACGCCCACACGGCCCGGCCCATCCGCTCCCCGGGCGCCGGGTGGGGCGCCAGGGGACGCGGGGGCGGAGCCGTGGCTCGGCGAGAAGGAGCGCTTCATGCTCCTCCTGATCACGCCGGCCGCGCTGGTGCTCGTGCTGTTCCAGATCGTGCCGATCGTGATCGGCGCCAACGCCAGTTTCCGCAACTGGCAGCTCTTCAACCCGGCCAAGACCTGGATCGGACTCTCCCATTACGCCTACGTCCTGACCGATCCGGCATTTCTGCAGATCGTTCTGCCCAACACGTTTCTTTTGATGTTTTTCTCGGTCACGCTGTCGCTGATCTTCGGCATGGCGCTCGCCCATTATTTGAACCGCAATTTCGCCGGCCAGTGGCTGATCCAGACCATCATCCTGCTGCCGCAGATGATCGCGCCGGTGATCGCCGCCATGATGATGCGCTGGGTCTTCAACGATCAGTTCGGCGTGGTGGCCGCCTTCATTGGTTGGCTCGGGTTCGGCTCCATTTCGTGGCTGGCGGAGCGCTGGCCGAGCTTCTGCATCGTCGTCCTCACTGACGTGTGGATCTGGACGCCCTGGTTCGCGCTGATCCTGCTCGCCGGCCTGCGCAGCCTGCCGCGCGAGCCGTTCGAGGCGGCGCAGATCGACGCCGCCGGACCCTGGCGCACCTTCACGCACATCACGCTGCCGATGCTGCGATCGGTGATCGCCGTCTGCGTGTTGATCCGGTCGATCGACGCGTTCCGGACCTTCGACGTGGTGTGGATCCTGACCGGCGGCGGGCCGGCACGTTCCACCGAGGTCTTCAGCATCTACACCTACATCGAGACTTTCGTGAATCTCGATTTCGGACGCGGCTCGGCGGCCGCGATCGTCGGCGCGCTCATTATCCTTGTCGTTGCCGGCCTGATGTACAGGGCGATCGGCCGGGTCGCGACGGTGTCACGATGACCGCGCCGGACGCAGCCGTAATCGAGCCAGCCCGTGGCTGGACCGGCGCCCTGGCGCCGGGCGGCCGCCGCGCGCTGCTGTTGCTCGCGACCATCGCGATCATCTTGCTGTTCCTCGGCCCGATCGTCATCCTCGTCGTGACGTCGATCAGGCCGGGCTGGGCGGTCTATTACATCTACCGCGGCACCGACTTCACGCTGGACAATTACCGCGAGGTGCTCACGACCGAGGCCGTACTGCACGCCTTCCTCAACAGCTTCATGGTGGCGACGCTGGCGACCATCGTCTCGATCGGCGTCACCGTGTCGAGCGGCTACATGCTGTCGCGCTTCAAAGGGCCGCTGCCGCGCGCCTGGTTCGGCACGATCTATCTGTTCCGCACCGTGCCCTATATCTCCTGGGTGCTGCCGCTCTATCTGGTCTGCTATTATCTCGGGATCTACGACACCTATGCCGGCATTCTGCTCCCGCACATCGCCGTGCATATCTGCTTCTTCTCGTGGATCATGAAGGGCTTCTTCGACGGCATCGACCCGTCGATGGAATATGCGGCGCTGATCGACGGCTGCTCGCGCTGGGGCGCCTTTCTTCGCGTCGCCCTGCCGTCGGCGATCCCGGCCATCGCCGCCCTCGGCATCCTGTCGTGGCTTTACACCTGGAATGAATTTCTCTTTGCGCTCATCCTGACGGGCCACAACACCGCGCTTATTACCGTGACGATGGCGCAGTTCGTGACCGAATTAGGCACGGCCTGGAATCTGATGAGCGCGATGGCGGTCATGGCGATGGGGCCGGCCATTATCATCACTCTGTTCGCGCAGAAATACGTCATTCGCGGCTTGCGCATCTAGGATGGGTTATCACCGTGGCTAAGGTTGTCCTCGACCAGCTCAACAAATCCTACGGCCAGGTGCGGGCCGTCATCGACGTCAACCTCACCGTCAACGACGAGGAGTTCCTTGTCCTGGTCGGGCCGTCGGGCTGCGGCAAATCCACCACCCTGCGCATGATCGCAGGACTGGAGGACATCAGCAGCGGCGTCATCCGCATCGGCGATCGGATCGTCAATCGGCTGCCGCCGAAAGACCGCGACATCGCGATGGTGTTTCAGAACTACGCGCTCTATCAGCACATGACCGTCTACGACAATCTCGCCTTCGGCCTGCGCAACCGCAGGGTGCCCGAGGCGAGCAACAAGGAAGAGGTGGCGCGCGCCGCGACGATCCTCGGCATCGAGGATCTCATGGGCCGGAAGCCGCGTGAACTGTCGGGCGGCCAGCAGCAGCGTGTTGCGTTGGGACGCTGCATCGTCCGCCATCCGCAGGTATTCCTGTTCGACGAGCCGCTCTCCAACCTCGACGCCAAGCTGCGCGCGCAGATGCGGATCGAGCTGAAGCGGCTGCGCGAGCGTGTCGCCACCACCTCGATCTACGTGACTCACGACCAGGTCGAGGCCATGACGCTCGGCGACCGTGTCGTCGTCATGCTCAACGGCCGCATCCAGCAGGCGGCGACGCCGCTCGAAATCTACACGCGGCCGAAGAACCGTTTCGTGGCCGGCTTCATCGGCGCGCCGGCGATGAATTTCATCACGGTCGAGTTGCGGAGTGTCGGCGACCGCCTGCACGCCGTGGCCGAGAACTTCAGCATCCGCGTGCCGGACGACCGGGCCGGCGCGCTCGCCCGATACAAGTCGAAGTCGGTGGTGCTCGGCGTGCGGCCCGAGCACGTGCTGCTGGGCGAGCCGCGCCGCGAGAACGGTACCGGCTTCGACAGCATCGTGGAGGTCACCGAGCAACTGGGCGCCGAGCTGCTGGCGGGCGTACGTGCCGCGGGCACGACGGTCCTGGCCTCGCGCATCGATCCGGAGACGAAACTGACCCCTCATCAGCCGTTGCGGCTGTCGCTGGACCCGCGCGGCCTGCATTTCTTTGATGTCGACAGCGGCGATGCTGTCGGGCGAGACTGACAACAGGATAGAGGACAAAAGGAGAGTTCAATCATGGCTGCGGTCATGCACGCGCAGATCGGCGACAGCGTGCGATTTGCCAAGACGGTCGGAGAATCCGACGTTTATCTTTTTGCCGGCATCACCGGCGACCTGTCGGGCAACCACGTGAACGAGGAATACATGCGGACCTCGATCTACGGTCACCGCATCGCGCATGGCGCGCTCCTCGTCGGCTACATGTCCACCGCCTCGACCCTGATGCTCGAGCGCAGCGTCGCCAAGGGAATCGACTCGACGCCGGTATCGCTGGGTTATGACCGCGTGCGGTTTCTCGCCGCGGTGATGATCGGCGACACCATCGAAGTGACCTACACCATCGTCGAAGCGGACCACGACCGGCGGCGCTCGCGCGCCAAGATCGAGGTGAAGAACCAGCGCGGGGAACTGGTGGCGGTCGCCGAGCACATCATGAAGTGGGTGAAGCGCGAAACGCGGGCTGCGGCCTAGCCGGCGCCGAGGTGAAGGAGGAAGCCGTGACCGCCGGCGCCGCGCAATGGAAACCTGCCGTCCAGCGTATGCTCGGTCGTATCGACCAGACCTTGGGCGTGCTGGGAAGCGAATTTCCGCATTGGGCGGATGCCAGGACCGGACAATGGGTCACGACCGCTGACGGCGACTGGACCGGCGGCGCATGGCCCGGAATGCTCTGGATTGCGGCGCGCCGGACGGGTGAGGCCAGGTATCTCGATGCGGCCCGTGTCTGGAGCGGCCGGCTCAAGCCGCGGGCGCGGCTGCAGACGGCGTTCAAGGGCTTCGGCTTCTATTACGGCTGCGCGCTCGGCGACGTCCTTTGCGGCGACAAGGAGGCGTCGGCGCTGGCGCTCGAGGCGGCCCGGTCGCTGATGGAGCAGTTCCAGCCGAAGCTCGGCCTCATTCCCTTGGGCGGCGACGCCGAGGAATCCGAAGACGTCGGAAATTCCTTCAGCAGCATCGATTCCCTGCAGGCCGTGCCGCTCTTGTTCTGGGCGGCGGACAAAACGGGCGATGCCGCGTTCGCGGACGTCGCGGCGCGGCATACCTCGCGCGTGCTCGACATTCACATGAGGGCGGACGGCTCGATCGTGCAGTCGAGCGAGCTCGATCCCGACGACGGCAAAGTCGTCCGTCATTTCACCCACAAGGGATTCAGCGACACCAGCGTGTGGGGACGTGCCCAGGCCTGGGGCCTGGTCTATACGGCGATCGCGCTCGCCCATCGCTCCATCGAGCAGCGCTGGATGGAGCAGCTGATCGCCGGGGCCGACTGGTGGCTGGCGCACGTGCCGGACAGCATGGTGGCGTTCTGGGATTTCAACGATCCGGCCATCCCGAACACCGAGACCGATACCGCCGCGACCGCGATCACCTGTTCGGCGCTGCTCAAGCTCGGCCGGATCGCGCCGACGCCGGAGCTGCGCGCGAAATACCGCGAGGCTGGCGAGAGGACAGCGGCCGCGCTGGTCGAGGGCTATCTGACGTCGGACGAGGACAGGACGCGGCCCGCGGGCATGCTGGTCGGCGCCTGTTTCAACAAGCGCCGCGATGCGCGGGCGCGGGACGCCGCGACCAACGCCGAGACGATCTTCGGCTCCTACTATCTGTTCGAGTCGCTCAACGTGCTGGACGGCCTGGTCGAGGCGACGGCGGTCTAAGGCGAAGTCCGATCACATCGAAGCGTCCGTCCTCTGATGTGTCATCGCCCGGAAGGCGGGCGATCCAGTAAATACAATATTCTCAATCGTTACTGGATGCCCCGCCAGAGCCTGTCATCGGGCCGCGCTTCGCGCGGACCCGTTGGCGGGGCATGGCAGAAGAAGGGATCAAGTGATTCCATCTGAATGGATTTCACTCCAGCGCGCGCGAGAGAGTCACGGCGCCGCTTTGGCCACCGCAGCTCCGCTGCCGATCAGGTCGTCGATCTCTGCGGCCTCGTAACCGAGCTCTGCCAGGACCTCGCGGGTGTGCTGTCCGTGCTCCGGCGGCAGACGCCGGATCGGCGGCGCCTCGCCGTCGTAACGCACCGGGTGAGCGAGCAGGCGGACTTGTCCGGCTCGCGGATGGTCGATGGTGACGATCATCTTGTTGTGTGCGACCTGCGGATCGGTTTCCACCTGTTCGTAGTCGTTGACGGGCGCGTACCAGACGCCGTGTTCGTCGAACACCCGCATCCATTCGGCGGTGGTGCGGGTCTGCACGCGCTCGTAGACGATGCGGTGGATCTCGTCCCGCCGCAGCGCAGGGTCCTTTGGATCCTTGAATTCGGCGAGCGGGGGATGATCGAGCGCGACCGCAAGCTTCGCCGGCGGCGTGAGCGAAATGGCGATCCAGCCGTCCTTGGTTTTGTAGACGCCGTAGGGCGCGGGGTGGAAGCGGCTGCCGAGCGGCGGGTCGCTGCGCGCCCATAGCGGGCCCTTGTTCAGGTAGTAGATCAGCGGCTCGATCTGGAGGTCGAGCGCGGCGTTGAGAAGATTGCTGTCTATTTTCGTGCCGCGCCCGGTGCGCTTCGCGCGACAGCAGGGCCGAGACCACGCCGAATGCGGCCAGCACGGCGGCGTGCTGGTCGACGATCGCGCTGCCGAACGGCATCGGCGGTTCGCCGGCGCGCCCCGACAGCATGGTCATGCCGCTCATCGCCTGCAGCAGCATGTCCTGGCCCGGCCGCTTGAGATAGGGGCCGGACGAGCCGTAGCCGGAGCACGAGCAATAGACCAGGCGGGGATTGACCGCGCTCATGGCCTCGTAGCCGAAGCCCAGCCGGTCGAGCACGCCGGGCCGGTAGTTCTCGACCAGCACGTCGGCTTCCCGCACCAGGCGCAGCACGATCTCCTTCGCCTTGTCGTTGCGCAGGTCGAGCGAAATGCTCCGCTGGTTGCGGTTGGCGAGCAGGAAGAAGATGCTCACGCCCTCCTTGAAGGCGTCGAAGCCCGACCAGCTTCGCTCGAATGCGCCGCCGGGCGCCTCGATCTTGATGACGTCGGCGCCGGCGTCGGCCAGCATCTGCACCGCCGAAGGGCCTTGCAGAAAATGAGTAAAGCTCAGGACTTTGATGCCTTCGAGCATGATGTCTTCCGGACCTTCGCCTTATTGCGCAAGCAATTCGC
>CAZNTY010000094.1:0-5818 GCA_964576085.1 uncultured Undibacter sp.
CCTCGCCCGCAATTTCCCCAACACGCCGAAGCCGTGGCGGGCGGTTTCTTCTCTTTACCTCCCCCTGGAGGGGGGAGGTCGCCAGCCAAGCGCAGCGAAGGCTGGCGGGAGGGGGTGGGCTGACGATCACCCCGCCCCGGCGCTTCGCGCCGACCCTCCCCCTTCAGGGAAGGGTAAAGAAGGAAGCAACCATCCCCTCACCCAGCTCGAATGGGCGCGCGCGGGGGTCATCACCAAGGAGATGATCTACATCGCCGAGCGCGAGAACCTCGGCCGCAAAAAGACGCTGGAACGCGCCGAGGCCGCGCTGGCCGACGGCGAGAGCTTCGGCGCCTCGGTGCCCGCCTTCATCACGCCGGAGTTCGTGCGCAGCGAGGTGGCGCGCGGCCGCGCCATCATCCCGTCCAACATCAACCACGCCGAACTCGAGCCGATGATCATCGGCCGCAACTTCCTCACCAAGATCAACGCCAATATCGGCAACTCCGCGGTGACGTCCTCCGTCGAGGAGGAAGTCGAGAAGATGGTGTGGGCGATCCGCTGGGGCGCCGACACGGTGATGGACCTTTCCACCGGGCGCAACATCCACAACACCCGCGAATGGATCCTGCGCAACTCACCGGTCCCGATCGGCACCGTGCCGATCTACCAGGCGCTGGAGAAGGTCAACGGCGATCCCGTCAAGCTCGACTGGGAGTGCTACAAGGACACCCTGATCGAGCAGTGCGAGCAGGGCGTCGACTACTTCACCATCCACGCGGGCGTGCGGCTCGGCTACATCCACCTCACTGCCAACCGCGTCACCGGCATCGTGTCGCGCGGCGGCTCGATCATGGCGAAGTGGTGCCTGTCGCGGCACAAGGAGAGCTTCCTCTACGAACGCTTCGACGAGATCTGCGACATCATGCGCAAGTATGACGTGTCGTTCTCGCTCGGCGATGGGCTGCGGCCCGGCTCGATCGCCGACGCCAACGACCGCGCGCAGTTCGCGGAGCTCGAGACGCTCGGCGAACTGACGCAGGTGGCGTGGAAGAAAGGCTGTCAGGTGATGATCGAGGGCCCCGGCCACGTGCCGATGCACAAGATCAAGATCAACATGGACAAGCAGCTCAAGGAGTGCGGCGAGGCGCCGTTCTACACGCTCGGCCCGCTGACCACCGACATCGCGCCGGGCTACGACCACATCACGTCTGCGATCGGTGCGGCGATGATCGGGTGGTTCGGCTGCGCCATGCTCTGCTACGTGACGCCGAAGGAGCATCTCGGCCTGCCCGACCGCGACGACGTCAAGGCCGGCGTGATCGCCTACAAGATCGCGGCGCATGCCGCCGACCTCGCCAAGGGCCACCCGGCGGCGCAGCTGCGCGACGACGCCTTGTCACGCGCGCGCTTCGACTTCCGCTGGATGGACCAGTTCAACCTGTCGCTCGACCCCGACAGCGCCCGGCAGATGCACGACGAGACGCTGCCGAAGGATGCGCACAAGGTCGCGCATTTCTGCTCGATGTGCGGCCCGAAGTTCTGCTCGATGAAGATCACACAGGACGTGCGGGATTATGCGGCGACGCTGAACGACCAACAGGGTTTTGGAGCCTCCGGTGAACAAAACCCGTCTTCACTCACACGAGAGCAAGGCATGGCGCGCATGAGCGAGAAGTTCAAATCGCTCGGCGAGCAGGTTTACGTCGATGCGGAGGCTGTGAAGGAGAGCAACAAGACGTTGTGATTTCGTAGGGCGGATTAGCCGAAGGCGTAACCCGCCCTTTTTCTTCCGTGACGGCGGATTACGCCGTGCTGATCCCCCTGCGGGCTGCCAAGATAGCCACCGGCCTTTCTCCCAGCCGTGACAGCGGGTATCTTGCGGGTCGCGGCCATTGGCACTGGGGGCGAAACCATGACGCCGTTTCCTGCCGTCATTCTCGGCGCGACCCTGCTCGTCGCTCCGCTCGCCATCGACACCACCGTCGCGCAGACTCCCTCGCCGGTCGCGAAAATGAACGCCTATGTCGGCTGCATCAACCGGCTGTCGGCGCGCGCTTATGAATCCCGCGCGCGCTATTTCAGTTGGGTCGGCAAGAACGGACCGACCGGCAAGGAGCGCATCATCTACGGCACCTACACCATCTACGATACGTCCGACTGCAGGAAGAACGTCGAGAAGGCCAATGGTCTGGAGCCGCACGACGCCGCGCTCGAGGCCGCCGCCACGGCCTACGCCGACGCGGTCGGCAAGCTCGAGCAGCTGCTCAAGGAGGCCGACGACTATTACGAGCAGCAGAACTACAAGGACGACAGGATGGCCAAGGGCAAGGCACTGCATCCGCGCCTTGTCGCCGCGTGGGACGCATTCGCGAGCGCCGACACGGCGCTGCGCACGGAGGTCGAAGCCATCAACGACAGGCGCGCGCTGGAGGAGCTCGCCGAGATCGAGAAGACCGAAGGCAAGAAGGCGCGCTACCACGTCGAGGCGCTGATGATCCAGGCCAAGCGCGTGCTGCGCGCGCAGGACACGGCGAAACCCGACCTCGCGGCGACGACGCAGGCGATCGCCGACTACGAGGCCGCCGTGACCGGCGCCGAGCAATTCGCCGGCTCGGGGATTGCCGACGGCAAGATCGGCTCGATCTTCATCAGCAACGCCAAGTCATACCTGGTGACGGCCAAGCAACTGATGCGGCGCATCCGCGACAAGGTGCCGTACAGCGCCGGCGACAAGATGATGCTCAACAACGCCATGAGCAGCTGGATGGTCGAGGGCTCGCCGCCGCGTCTATTGCGCGATTACAATCAGCTCATCGACGCTTACAATCGCGGTCCCAACATTTAGCGCGCGTTTCACAAAACAGCATGGCCGGTGACTCCATCCGGCCATGCTGAATCGTCGAACGGCAGAGCAGCCCCGCCGCTCAAATCTGCCGGCCGGCCATCGTCGGCTGGGTGTTGAGGTCCCAGATTGCCAGGATGAACACCAGTGCGCCGATGATGAGCGCGTTCCACATCGCCACCGCCGTGGCTGCGTAATAGCCGAGTACCAGCGGCGAGATGAACAGCAGCACGGCCGCGATCAGGTTGATCCATTCCTCCCACGGCCGCGCCTGGGCGAGCGCGGCGATCGAGAACACGCCGATCACCACGGCCAGAATCCACGCGGTCCAGGCCGCCGGAACCGACGCCACGGCGCCCTCGGGATAGAACCCGAGCACCCACGGCGACACGAAGAGCCAGATCGCCAGGACGAGATTGACCCAGTCCTGCCATTTGTTGGTGTCGTTGCGTAATTCAGCCATTGTCGATCTCCTTGCTGAGACGTTGCCGCCCCGCGCGTGACAACGCGGGCCGAATAGGCCTCAATTTGGAAACCGCAGGGCGGCCGGACGGTCGCGCGAGCGGACCCTCGATGACGGCCCGCCTGATCCTGTCACTGCATCAACGGCCATCGGCGGCCGCCTGTTTCATCGTCACCGAAAAATGAAACGGCTGGAACCGGTCTGCAAAGCGCGGTCGCCCGGGGCTCCGCAATCCCGGGATATTCAATCTATAGTTGCATTATAAATTTTAACAATTCATAATAGTAACGGGTTGGGAGGGAATTCATGAAATTCGTGCTGGGCGCGCTGATTGCGCTGTGCGGAGTCACGGTCGCGCAGGCGCAAACCGTGGAGGATGTCGGCTTCTTCTACAACGTGATCGACAAGACCTCGGGCGACACGCGCCGGATATTTCCCGAGCGGCCGATCGCCACGAGCACGGTACGCCTCAAGCAACTGCCAAAGCGCGAAGGGCGGCCGACGATTTACGCCGCCGCAACCTTGACGCTGGAATCGGCGCCATCCAAGGCGGCATTCCTGTTCCAGCGCATCGTCAAGCCGGGCGATCCGCGTTGCGATCAGGAAGACGATCAGATCAAGGCGTCGCCGGAAGACATCGCGCGGCTCAAGTCGCCGACAGGATGGGATGAAGTCTTCGCCGACCTGGAGCTCGTGCGCCGCCGCATCGCAGACATTACCGGCGGCACCGAGGCGGAGGCCAAAGGGATCAAGATAAAAATCGTGACCGCGGAGCCTGGCACGAGAACCTATTACGATTACAGGTATGTCGAATGTCCGGGCCAGGTGCGGGTCTGGATCGTCGACAATTCGCTCCGCATCATGCCCCCGGCCAGCAACAACCCGGGAATCATCCTCAACATCACCGATTGAAAGCTGGATCGCGTCGTCGCCGTTCGAGCGGCGACACCGACGCGCCGTGGGGGCTCCGTCATGGCGAAAAAGACAGGCAGGCAGACGACCAGGGCGTCCCGCAGGACGACGACGCGACGGCGGCACGGCCGCGCGCGACTTCAGCCCCGCGAGGATTTTCCGTTCAAGCTCGGCAAAAAGCCCGCCCGCCCCGGCGCGGTGACATTCAAGCTCGCGCGCTATCTGGTGAAACCGGAGCTTCCGACTCCGCCCAAGGTATTCGGTCATCATGATCTGATCGACGGCAAATGGGGCATGCTCGGCAACGCCGACTATGGCGATTGCGTCTGGGCGGGCGCCGCTCACGAAACCATGCTTTGGAACGGCGAAGCGAGCAGGACGGTGACCTTCAGCGACGACGCCGTGCTGCGCGACTATGCGGCCGTCACCGGCTTTCGTAGGAACGATCCGGACACCGACCAGGGCACGGACGTGCAGATGGCGGCTTCCTATCGACGCAAGACCGGCGTGCTCGACGCGAAGGGCCGGCGGCACAAGGTCGCGGCCTATCTCGCGCTGCGGCCGGGCGATGTCGATCAGCTGATGCTGGCGATGTACCTGTTCAGTGCCGTCGGCATCGGCATCCGGTTCCCAGAGTCCGCGATGGATCAGTTCAATGCAGGAAAGCCATGGGACGTGGTCGCAGGGCCACAGCCCCGGGAAGGACATTACATCCCCGGCTTCGGCCGTGACATCAAGGGCAACATCGTCGTCGTCACCTGGGGACGCATTCAGCGAATGACGCCGCGCTTCTACGAAAAATATTGCGACGAAGCGATCGCCTATGTCTCGGAGGAAATGCTGGTGCCGCCGAACGACCTGTCGCTCGAGGGCCTCAATATCGCGCAGCTCAAGGCCGACCTGAAAGCGCTATAGACGCCGGCTAACAAGGATCGGCTGCGCAGCAGCCCTACTTCCTGACAGCGGCAGCGTAGCAGCCGCGCTCGATTTCGTCGATCAAGGGACGCGCCGATGGCACCCAGCCGAGTTCGGCTCGCGCGCGCTTGGCGCGCACCCGGCTGTTCGAGCCCATCGTATTCTCGGCGGCACCCTCGCCCCACTCTGCTGCCGCCTCCGCGATCGTCATGCTTTGGGTACGGCCGTCGAAGCCAAGCATGCGGCTGATGGCCTGGCACATTTCCCGCATCGAGTTCTCGCCGTTCTCGGCGAAATAGAACGCGCCGGGTGGCGCCTTTTCGATCGCCAGGAGATAAAGCGGCACGAGATCGTCGATGTGCACGTTGGCCCAACGGTTGTCGCCGGGGCCGATGTGCTTGGCGACGCCGGCTTTCCTGGCAAGTGCGATCAGCCACGGCACCTGGATGCTGTTCGGATTGAGCCCGTGGCCGCGGCCATAGATCAGACTCGGCGCGATCACGATGCCACGCATGCCCGCCGCGCCTCGTACCATGTTGTCGATCTCGACGCGCGCCTTGCGCGCCGGCGGCGGCGTGAACGGCGTATCTTCGTCGAACACGGCGGGCACCAGTTCGCCGCGCGCCGGCGTTCCGACAATGCTGGAGCCGCTGGTGTGAAGATAGGTCTTGCCGGTGCCGGCGAGCGCCGTGACGATCGCTTCG
>CAZNTY010000095.1:0-1892 GCA_964576085.1 uncultured Undibacter sp.
CTCGCCGACCTTGGTGGCGCGCGCAGGATCGGCCTTCAGTGCCTTCTGGGTCTTGACCAGGGCGCGCACCGCGGCGGCCGCCTTGTCCGGGGTCTTGTCAACGAGATCGGCGCGGCTCGCCAGCACACCGAAGGTGTAGCCGCGGATGCTCGCAGGCCCGTCGCCGCGGCGCGCATCCAGCACCAGCGTGCCGAGGCCGCGCTGCACAGCCACCTCGGCGCCCATGCCGTTGGCCCAGAACCCGTCGATCTTGCCTTCTTCCATCGCGCGGGCGGCGTTGACGCCGAACGACACGCCGGCAGGATTGGCCGGCATCGGCGGCGGCGCGATCTGCACCCCATCACGCTTGGGATCGATGCCGTATTCCTTCAGCATCTGGATCAGGCCGATGTCGATCAACGGCGCAGCGCCGATCCGTTTGCCCTTCACCGCAGCAACGTCGCCGCGCTTCACATTGAGATCCTTGCGCATGATCAAGAACCAGTACGTGTGCTGGGCCAGCGCGCCGAGGAACTTCACGCCGTTCCACTCCGGAAATGCAGTCGGCGCCGAATGCGAGGAGCCGCCGACGAACTCGGCCTTGCCGTCGCGCAACGCCTCGTAGCACTTCTGCACCGGATAGATCAGTTCCAGCTCCGCATCGAGGCCTTCCTCCTTGAAGAAGCCCATCTCCACCGCGGCAATGGCGGGGAAATACGAGTTGGAGACGAGATCGGGGATGACGACTTTCATTGCTTACTCCTGGCTTCGTTTTCGGGCCTCATCCTGAGGAGCGCCCGAAGGGCGCGTCTCGAAGGACGGCAACAGTCTCGCTTGCAGCCCATCCTTCGAGACGGCGCTTCGCGCCTCCTCAGGATGAGGTCGGTGTGTGTGTCGCGCTCGCAACCGTTATCCTTCGTCCGGAAGCTGCACGATCTGGTAGCTGTGGGTGAGCTTGCGCTTGAGCACCGGGTCTTCCAGCTCCATTTCGAATGTGCCCGAGTAGGAAATCTCGCCGTGCACAGCGAAGGTGCCGCAGAACATCGCGGTGCCCGCCGCGAGCCTGTCGCCGCCGGTGTAGAGCTTGATGAGCTCTTCGGGCGACCGCATGTTGGTGACGGGGCCCTCCTGGTAGAGTCTTCGGGTCTGCCCATCCGATACAAAGGACCGCAGCTTGAGCTGGTCCCAGTGCGGCTTCACGTCGTCGTAGCGCCACAGCGACGCGCCGACCGGCTTGGCACACATCTGCTTGGACAGCGTGACGCCGATGGTTTCGGCCTTGCGATCGGTGTGATCGGAGCCGACGCCGAGCCACAGTCCGTCATTGAGCGCGTAGAGCACGAACTCGACCTCGCCGCTCGACTTGTCGGCCATCACCTCGATGGATGGGTCGGTGGTGAGCAGGCTGCGCGACACGCGGTAGAAGATCGGCACGGTCTTCGGCCGCTTCACGCCGATCGCCTCGAGCTCCTTGATGTGCGCTTCCAGCGCGGCGACGTTGCGCCCGGTCCAGCCGGCGACCACCAGGCTCTTGATGGCCGCGAGTTCAAGCTTGCGTTCCGCCGGCACGATGCCTCCCTGCCCTTGCACATTCGGTTTTTGACGTTACACACTCCATCGCCGATCCGGAAGCGCAACGCGATATCCCTCAAACCCGGCAAAACCGGCGCCTTTGAGCGCCATCCAGGAGGACCGCCATGAACGACGCCAGCACCCAGACCTACGGCGGCCGCAACATCAAAGGCCAGGAGCACTGGACCAAGAAGGGCGACGCCAACCTGTTCCTCTGGTAAAAGCGCGCGCCCGGCGGCGCCAATAACGGCACCATCATGTTCGTGCACGGCTCGTCGATGGCGTCCCCGCCGACCTTCGACCTGCTTGTCTATGGCCGGCCGCACTCGTCCGCCATGGAG
>CAZNTY010000096.1:0-9361 GCA_964576085.1 uncultured Undibacter sp.
GTCGCGCCAGGCGCAGCGCAATCGTTAGCAAAATAGAATCGCCGACGGCCATGCCGACCGAATCGATGACCTGCTAGAAGCGATCGAGAACGATCATCATCACCGAGGGCCGGATCTCCGGATTGGAGCGCGCGAAAGCAAAGGCCGCGTCCATGCGGTCGAGGAACAACTCGCGGTTGGGAAGGCCCGTGAGGTTGTCGTGCACCGCATCGAACAGCAGGCGTTCTTCGGCGTTCTTGAATTCGGTGACGTCGGTGAGCGTGCCGATCAGCCGCACGACCTCGCCGTCCGAGCCGACGACCGGGCGCGCTTTCAGCGTGAACCACATGTAATGGCCGTCGGCGCTGCGCAGCCGGAAATCCTGCGTGAGCCGGCCGCGGCGCTGCTCGACCACGCTGTCCAGGGCGGCGCGAAAGCGGTCGCGGTCGAGCGGAGGCAGCACGTCGAGCCAGCGGGCGGCTGAGCCTTCCAGCGCGCCGCGCTTGAGGCCGAGCATGTGTTCCGTTTCCGGGCTGGTGAAGACCTTGTCGGCGGAAACATCCCAGTCCCAGATCATGTCGCCGGCGCCGGTCAATGCCAGCGCCCGGCGCTCGACATCGGAGACGATGCCGTGCGTGATGCCGCCGGCGAAGGCGTGCTGCATCACCGTGAAGCCGATCAGCATCACGATCAGCACCAGGCCGCCAAGCAAAGCGGGCGCAATGATGTCGTTGGTGACGACGCCGAGCACGGCGAGCGCGGCGGCAGCCACCCAGACGACCAGCAACAGCCATGTCGGGATGAGCAGCACCGCGCGGTCGAAGCCGTGGGTCGAGAGATAGAGCACCAGCGCGAATCCGGCGATGGCCACCATTGCCAGCGAGATGCGTGCGATGCCCGAAGCTATCGACGGATCGAACACCGCGACTGCGACCAGCGCCGCGAGCCCGGCGAGCCAGGCCAGCGTGATATGCGCGTAGCGTACATGCCAGCGGTTGAGGTTGAGATAGGCAAACAGGAACACCAGCAAGGTCGCGGCCAGAATTGCCTCGCCCGATGCCCGCCACACCCGTTCGGCACCGGACGACATGTCGAACACCTTGCCCCAGAACCCGAAGTCAATGGCGATGTAGACCAGCACTGCCCAGCCGAGCGCGGCGGCGGCGGGAAACATCACGCTGCCTTTCACAACGAACAGGATCGTGAGGAACAGCGCGAGCAGGCCGGCGATACCGATGACGATGCCATAATAGAGCGTGAAGGAATTGACCTTGTCCTTGTAGGCATCGGGCTCCCACAGATAGACCTGCGGCAGCTTGTCGGTGCGCATCTCGGCGACGAAGGTGATGACGGTGCCGGGATCGAGCGTAATGCGGAATACGTCGGCTGTGGCACTGTCTTGGCGCACCGGGCGGTCGCCGGTCGAGGGCGTGATGGCGACGATGCGCGACAGTCCGAGGTCGGGCCAGATCACGCCGGATCCGACCATGCGATAGTGCGGCACGACGATCAGGCGGTCGATCTGCTCGTCGCCGTTATTGGACAGGGCAAACACCGCCCAGTTGGTGCTGCTTTCACGGGCGCGCACCTCGATGCGCCGCACGATGCTGTCAGGACCCGGTGCGGTCGAAACCTGGATTCGATCGGTCTCGGTCTTCTGCTGGACGACCGCATGAGTGAGGTCGATTGCGGGCGCGGAAACACGCACGTTGACCGCTTCCACGGCGTGGGCGGAGCCGGGGGCCGACAACATCACGGCGAGCGCAAAGGCGCCAACGACGATTGCCTTCGCGCGGCTCATGGCGTGCAAATGACTATCCCCAAGCGCAACAATGTCCGGCGCCGCGTCCTTGCAGCCCCGCGCTGGACACTATCCGACAAATTGGCCCCTCCCGACAGGGTTGGGCCGACATTGTGCCGAATTCGCGACCCGCTTTCACCCTTATGCTTAACGGCTTCGCCTGCGCCATCAAAGGGTTAGCACGATCTTGCCGATATGGGCGCTGGTTTCCATCAGCGCGTGCGCGGCCGCCGCCTCCTTCAGCGGAAAAGTCTTGAAGATGACCGGCCTAACCTTGCTGGCCGCGATCAGCGGCAGGGCATGGTCCTCGACCGCACGGGCGATCGCAGCCTTGTCCGGCACGGAGCGGGCGCGCAGCGTCGAGCCGGTGTGGTGCAGCCGCTTGAGCATGATGCGGCGAAAATCCACCGTCGCCTTGGATGAGCCCTGAAACGCGATCTGCACGATGCGGCCCTCGACCGCGGCGGCCTCATAGTTGCGCGGGATATAGTCGCCGCCGACCATGTCGAGGATCAGGTCGGCGCCCTTGTCGTCGGTTGCCTTCTTGGTCTCGGCGACAAAATCCTGCGTCTTGTAGTTGATCGCGACGTCGGCGCCGAGCTTGCGGCAGGCCTGGCACTTGTCCTCCGAGCCGGCGGTGACGATCACGCGCGCTCCGAAGTTCTTGGCGAGCTGGATTGCGGCGGTGCCGATGCCGGAGGAGCCGCCATGCACCAGCAGCGTCTCGCCGGCTTTCAGGCCGCCGCGCTGGAACACGTTGTGCCAGACGGTGAAGAATGTTTCCGGGATTGCGCCGGCTTCAACTGCCGACAGCGCGCCCATCGGCAGGGCGTGGCTCTCGTGCGCGACGCAGTATTCAGCGTAGCCGCCGCCGACCACCAGCGCCATCACGCGGTCGCCGGTCTTCCAGCGCTTCGCGCCGCTGCCGAGCGCCACCACTTCGCCGGCGATCTCGAGGCCGGGAATATCCGGCGCGCCGGATGGCGGCGGATAGAGTCCCTGCCGTTGCATCACATCCGGTCGATTGACGCCGGCGGCCAGCACCTTCACCAGGATCTCGCCGGCACCGGGTTTCGGCACAGGCTGCTGCTGCGCTTCCAGCATGTCCGGGCCGCCGGGTGCTCGAATGCCGATGGCGGTCATTCTCGTAGGCAGGTTGCTCATGATGTCCTCAAATTTTCCACGTGGTTTATTCGGCAGCCGGTGATGTGACAACCCGGTGCGTGGACGCTAGATTTTGTTGTGGAGACAGCGATGGCAAAAGACGACGAAGACGACAGGCCGAAGAAGAAAATCGTGCACGAGATCGGGCAGGATCTCGCCCTGCTGTCGGTGGAGGAACTCGGCGCGCGCGTTCAACTGTTGCGCGAGGAGATCGCCCGTCTTGAGGCCGACATGGCAGGCAAGCGCGCCTCCCGCGCGGCGGCCGACCAGTTTTTCAAGCGTTAACCATAGGGGTCGACCGGCATTTTTCCTGCGCTTTCGCGGGGTTGCGCGCCGGCCGGAGCGATTTGAGCGGCCAGCTTAACGCGTCATTAAGCTTTCTCGTTCATTACTACATCCGTCCATCTTCATGGACATTGAGTGGCTCCTGTCCACTCTGTTTGACGCCTCCCTGTTATCACCTTCGAGCCGCGGGCAACCGCGGCTCTTTTTTTTGGTCGAACCGGTTGGCCGCGAACCCGCGAAATATCTGAGGTCGCGCGTTAAGCGCGTGCGGCAACTATGCCGGCAAGTCGGTCTGGACAGAGCGGGGCCTTCGCGCGAAACTTATAAATATACGGAGTGCGTAACAACTCCGGGCTGGTGAG
This sequence comes from uncultured Undibacter sp., assembly GCA_964576085.1. Lineage (GTDB taxonomy): Bacteria > Pseudomonadota > Alphaproteobacteria > Rhizobiales > Xanthobacteraceae > Pseudolabrys. The sequence continues at coordinate 3,592 of CAZNTY010000096.1, forward strand.
GCGTAATTCGATGCGTGATGAAGTCGTGAGCGAGATGCCGCCGGTGTCATTCGGCGCGCGGCTCGCGAGTTCGGAGGCTTTCGCGACGCTGTTCCGCGAAGGCATGGCGCTAGTGGAGGAGACAGCGGGCTATCTTGATGGCCCGGGCCGCCAGCAGTCCAAGGATCTTGGCCGTGCCGCGGCGCTCGCCTACGCGACGGAAAGCATGCGGCTGACGACGCGGCTGATGCAGCTTGCGTCCTGGCTCCTGCTTCACCGCGCGGTGAAGGAAGGCGAGATGTCGCTTGCGCAGGCGAACCAGGAAAAGGCCAAGGTGAAACTCTCGCCGGTCGATACCACCGATCCCAACAATGTGCCGCTGCTGCCGGCGGCGTTGCGCGACCTGATCGCGCGTTCGCAGAAGCTGCAAAGCCAGGTGCGTCGGCTCGATGCCACGATCCATGCTCAGCCGGATACGGCGCAGGCGTCGGTTTCCAACCCGGTCAGCCGCCAGTGGGGTTTGCTCAAGGCGGCTTTCGGCGCCGACGCACGATAGGTTCGTCGCTCTTCAGGCAAAACAAAACCCCGCGCGAGGCGGGGTTTTGTTTCAGCGTGTTCGCGCCGTTACTTCTTCGGCTCTTCCTTGAGGAAGCCCGAGAACTTCTTCTGGAAGCGCGACAGGCGCCCGCCGCGGTCGACGAGCTGCTGCTGCCCGCCGGTCCAGGCCGGGTGCGACTTGGGGTCGATGTCGAGGTGGAGGGTGTCGCCGGGCTTGCCCCAGGTCGAGCGCGTGGTGAACTCCTGCCCGTCGGTCATGACGACCTTGATGGTGTGATAGTCCGGGTGGCCGTCCTGCTTCATCGTCTTGATCCGACTGGTGGGGAAATTTGCCGGTCCTATACAGGAGCCGGGCGGATGAGACAAGGCGCGGCACAACCGCGGGTTCCGGCGGCGAATTTGACCGACGGCGCGGCGACAGGGCATTGTCCGCGCGCTTTCCGGCCCGGGCCCTCATGCAGAGCGACGAATTCCGAGCAACCGCGTCCCTTGCCGCGGTGTTTTCCGTCAGGCTTCTCGGCCTGTTCATGATCTATCCGGTGTTTTCCGCCTACGCGCTGGGGCTGCCCGGCGCGACGCCCTATCTGGTCGGCGAGGCGCTGGGCATTTACGGCCTGACGCAAGGGCTGCTGCAGATACCGTTCGGCCTCCTGTCCGACCGGTTCGGCCGCAAGCTCATGATCGTGATCGGCCTGCTGCTGTTCGGGATCGGCAGCGCCGTGGCGGGGTCCGCGACGTCGATCGGCGGCATCATCCTCGGCCGCGCGCTGCAGGGCGGCGGCGCCGTGGGCTCGGTGGTGCTTGCGGCGCTGGCCGATCTGACGTCGGAGAAGAGCCGCACCCGGGCGATGGCGGTGGTCGGCATTTCCGTCGGCGGCTCGTTCCTGATCGCATTGGTGGCGGGGCCGGTCGCCGCGGGCCTGGTCGGCGTCCCCGGCATCTTCTGGCTGATGGTGGTGCTGGCGGTCGCGGGCATCGCGGTGACGCTGTTCGTCGTGCCGAGCCCCCGGCAGCTGGAGGTGCATCGCGACGCCGAGACGGTGCCGGCCTTCCTCGGCTCCGTGCTGCGCGACGGCGCGCTCTTGCGTCTCGACCTCGGCATCTTCGCGCTGCATGCGGTGCTGACGGCGAGCTTCCTGGTGGTGCCCGGCCTGCTACGCGCGACGCTCGACATCGCGCCGCACAACGACTGGATGGTCTATCTGCCGGTGCTGCTCGCGTCTGTCCTCGTCATGGGCGCGGCGGTGGTGCGCGACGACAACGCCCGGCGCGCCAAAGCGGTCTTCGTCGGCGCCGTGGTCGCGCTCGCCGTCAGCAACGCGCTTCTGCTGTTCGGCGGCGGACACGCCGTCGTGCTGATTATGGCGCTGGTGGTGTTCTTCTCGGGCTTCAACATCCTGGAGGCGAGCCTGCCGTCCCTCGTCTCCAAGGCGGCGCCCGCCGCCGCCAAGGGGACCGCGCTCGGCGTCTATTCGAGCCTGCAATTTCTCGGCATTTTCGCGGGAGGCGTCGTCGGCGGCTGGGCCGACCAGCGTCTCGGCAGCACCGGCGTATTCGCGCTGTCGGTTGGGCTGACCGTGCTCTGGCTGGTCGTCATCATATGGCCGTCGCGCCGCGACGGCAGCCGACCTTAAGGCCGCCACGCCATCGTGTTGACCGGCCGGCCCGAAACCGGATTGGCGCCCTCGCCGACATAAGCAAAGCCGTGCTTCTCATAGAAGCGGATGGCGCGGGCGTTCTCCTTGTTGACCATCAGCTCGAGCCCGCGCGCCGAGATGCGCTTGGCTTCGTCGAGCAGGGCGGCGGCAACGCCCGAGCCCCAGGCTTCCGGCGCCACGACGATCTGGTCGAGGTAACGGGTCCTGGGGTCGACGGTGACGAAGCCGGTCAACGTGCCGTCCCGCTCCGCGATGACGATGCGCGCGACCGGCACCAGCTCCTGCCGCCACCGCTCGCGCCACCAGTCCAGCCGCGCGTTGAAGTCGATGTGCGGGAAATGCTGCTGCCAGGTCCGCCGCCACAGCTCGATAGCGGCATCCTCATCGGCGGCCACGTAGGGACGGAGGATGACGGATGGCATTTGTCGTCCCGGCAGGCAGGTTCAATTCACCGCTCGGTCAGCTTGAACTCGATGCGGCGGTTGCGGCGATAGGCCTCCTCGGTCGTGCCGGTGTCGATCGGCTGGAACTCGCCGAAGCCTGCGGCGACGAGCCGCTGCGGCGATACGCCCTTGCCGATCAGGTACTGCACCACCGAGATCGCGCGCGCCGCCGACAGGTCCCAGTTCGACTTGAACTGGCCGCCGCTGCCGCTGATCGGCCGCACGTCGGTATGGCCGTCGACGCGCAGCACCCAGGCGATCTCCTTCGGGATCTGCCGGTCGAGCTCGACCAGCGCGGCCGCCACCTTGTCGAGCTCGGTCTTGGCGTCCGGCAACAGGTCGGCCTTGCCGGTGTCGAAGAACAGCTCGGATTGCAGCACGAAGCGGTCGCCGACGATGCGAACGTCGGGCCGGTTGCCGAGAATCTCGCGCAGCTTGCCGAAGAAGTCGGAGCGGTATTTCGACAGTTCCTGCACGCGCTGCGCCAGCGCCAGGTTGAGCCGCTGGCCGAGATCGGCGATGCGGCTTTGCGACTCCTTGTCCTTCTTCTCGGAGGCGTCGAGCGCGCTCTCGAGCGCCGCAAGCTGGCGACGCAGCGCGGCGATCTGCTGGTTGAGCACCTCGACCTGCGCCAGCGCGTTGGCGCTGATGCGCTTCTCGCCCTCGAGCTTGCTGGTGAGATCGCTGATCGCGGCCTGCGCCTGCGAGGCGCCGGACCCAGCGCCGGCCAGCGCGCCCTTGAGCCTGTCGCGCTCGCTCTCGGCGCCGGCGAGGCTCGCGCGCAACTGCGCAAGCTGTTCCTCGAGATTGGCCTTGCCGGTCTTTTCGAGCGACAGCAGGTCGGTCAGTTGCGCGATCTGCGCGTTGAGCCGCTGCAGCGCGGTGTCCTTGCCGGCGACTTCCTGCTGCAAATAGAACTGCACCACCACGAACACCGTGAGCAGGAAGATGATGCCGAGGATCAGCGTCGACAGCGCGTCGACGAAGCCCGGCCAGTAATTCATGCCGTTGTCGCCGCGGCGGGCTCGTGCAAGGGCCATTTTCCTTCACCTTCGTTTCTCCGTCACCCTGAGGCGCGAGCGAGCGACCTCGAAGGGCGACGGCCCGGGCCATCATCCCTCGAGGGCTTCGCGTCGCAAAGCCTCCTCGGGATGACGGGGCAGGATTACCGGTGCGCGTTCTCGCGCACCAGAATTTCAAGCAGCTTCTGAATTTCGCGCTGCTGGTCGGCCTGCGAGTCGACCCAGTCGCGGATCAGCTGCTGCTCGGTGCGCATGTGATGCACGAGGCCCTGGATCGCCTCGGCGAGATTGGCCATCGCGCTGGTGGCGGCCTTGCTCGATCCGCTCTCGGCGATGGCATCCTTGAGCCGCTCGATGGCGCCGCGCATCTCGCCGGACATGCCGGGCGTGAAGCCCGCGGCCGGCTCCGTGGTGTGGTCGTAGACCGCGGTCGAGAGCCAGTCTTCCAGCTCGGTGTAAAAGCGGTTCTGCGCCTGGCTCGATTGCAGGTCGAGGAAGCCGAGGATCAGCGAGCCGGCAAGGCCGAACAGCGACGATGAGAACGAGATGCCCATGCCGCCGAGCGGCGCGGCCAGGCCCTCGCGCAGGGAATCGAACATCGAGCCGGCGTCGCCGCTGGCCTTGAGGCCCTGGATCACGTTGCCGACCGAGCCGACTGTTTCGATCAGGCCCCAGAACGTGCCGAGCAGGCCGAGAAACACCAGCAGGCCGGTCATGTAGCGCGAGATGTCGCGCGCCTCGTCGAGGCGGGTGGCGATCGAATCGAGGATGCCGCGCATCAGCTGCGCCGACACCGCCATGCGGCCGACGCGGCTGCCGAGGATCGCCGCCATCGGCGCGAGCAGCGTCGGCGGCCGCTCGACCGCCAGCCCCGGATCGGCGAGGCGGAAATTGTTGACCCAGGCGATCTCGGGATAGAGGCGGATCACCTGGCGCAGCGACAGGATGATGCCAATCGCCAGCACGCCGAGGATCAGCGCGTTCAGCCCGGGATTGGCGAGAAAGGCCACCTGGATCTGCTTGTACAGCAGAAAGGCGACGAGGCCGCACAGCACGACGAACACCAGCATCCGGAACAGGAAGATGCGGGGCGATGACAGTTTCAGCGGGTCAGTAGCAGATGCCATATCGGTTTCGGGGCGTCGGTTTCGTGGCCGGTGCGACGCACGCGCAATATGCCACAAGACAGGTGACAAGGAAAAACCGGCGCCCCACGGCGGCCGATAAAACCACAGATTGAGTTCAAATTACGACTGCGGACCACGCCCCGGCCGCATGAATGCGGCCTAGCGCGCGGCGGCCGTCACGACCCGCAGCACCTCGCGCTGCATGAGCTCGTTGCCGGCGACGATGTGGCCCTTGGCCAGCATGGCGTCGCCGCCGTCGAGATCGCTGACAAAGCCACCGGCCTCGCGCACCAGCACGATTCCGGCTGCAAGGTCCCAGGGTTGCAGATTGCGCTCCCAATAGGCGTCGCACCGGCCGGCGGCGACGGCGGCGAGATCGAGCGCGGCGGCGCCGAACTCCCGCAGGCCGGCGACCTGCGACTGCATCGCGGTAATTTCGCGGCTGCTGAGGGCGATATCGCCCCGCCGCGGGTGCGGCAGACCGCACGCGACCAGCGCGTCGGAGAGCTGCCGGCGCGCCGCGACACGGATGCGCTGCTCGTTGAGGAAGGCGCCCTTGCCGCGCTCGGCGACGAACATCTCGTCCGTGATCGGATTGTAGACGACGCCGGCAACCAGCGCCCCCTCGCGCTCCAGCCCGATCGAGATGCAGAACTGCGGAATGCCGTGGAGGAAGTTGGTGGTGCCGTCGAGCGGGTCGACGATCCACGTGTGGGTCTTGTCGCTGCCCTCGACCAGGCCCCGCTCCTCGCCGAGGAAGCCGTAGCCCGGCCGCGCCTTCGTCAACGCCTCGAAGATCACCTGCTCGGCCTTGAGGTCCGCGGCGGAGACGAAGTCAGCCGGCGCCTTCTTGGCCACCTGCAGCTCGGCCAGCTCGCCGAAGTCGCGGTTCAGCCCGCGAGCCGCCTTACGGGCGGCGTCGGTCATCACTTTCAGCAGGGCGGACTGGGTGCTCATGGGCGCGGCATAGGGGCCGGGCGCCG
>CAZNTY010000097.1:0-7432 GCA_964576085.1 uncultured Undibacter sp.
GCTTGCAGTTCACCGAGGAGGAGCGTGACCGTGTTGCCGACACACTGCGCTTGGCCCAGACGCTTGGCGGCGATGCTGTCACGATTCCGGGTGGAGACCGCCGCATCGCAGACGACATCATTCATTACGCCCAGGCCAACAACATCACCCATATCATCGTCGGAAAGGCAACCCGCACGCGTTGGTTCGAGATTCTGCACGGTTCCATCGTGCACGATCTCGTTCGACGCTCCGGCACCATCAGCGTCCATGTGATCAGCGGCGAAGACGCTATCGGAGACGCTGTCCCGCGACAATCCATCAAGACGGCGTCGAAATCGAGACCCGATCCGCGCCCCTTTGCAGCCGCGCTCGCAGCGGTCGCTATTGCGTCGGTCGCCGGAAAGCTGGTCCTTCCACTGGTCGGGATCGAGACGGTCGATCTCGTGTTCCTGACAGCCATCGTCGCAGTGGCTGTGCGCTTTGGTCTGTGGCCCTCGCTCTTCGCCAGTGTGGCGGCATCGCTTGCCTACAATTTCTTCTTCATGCGGCCGCTCTATACGTTCTCGATATCCGATCCGACGAACATCGCCGCCTTCATCTTCTTCGTCATCATGGCGGTACTCGTCTCCAATGTCGCCGGCCGGGTTCGCACCCAGGCTGTCGCAGCGGCGACACGCGCCCGCACCACGGAATCCCTTTATGTCTTCAGCCGGAAGCTCGCCGGCGCCGGCACGCTGGACGATGTGCTCTGGGCAACCGCGTATCAAACGGCGTTGATGCTCGATGTCCGTGTTGTCCTCCTCCTTCCGGAGAATGGATCCATCGCCATCAAAACGGGCTACCCACCGGAGGATACGCTCGACGAAGCCGATCTCGGCGCCGCCAAATGGGCGTGGCAAAACGACCGCCCGGCGGGGCGCGGCTCGGACACCTTGCCTGGCGCCAAATGGCTGTTCCTGCCGATGCGAACGGGCCGCGGCGTCATCGGCGTCGTCGGCATCGACAGCGGCCGGCCCGGTCCGCTGTTCACGCCGGACCAGCGTCGATTGCTCGACGCGCTGATCGACCAGAGCGCACTCGCGATCGAGCGCGTCCACCTTGTCGAAGACATGGACAAGATCAGGCGATCGGTCGAGGCCGACCGCCTACGCTCGGCGCTGCTCACCTCGATCTCGCACGATCTGAAGACTCCCCTGGCGGCAGTCCTGGGGTCGGCGGGAACGCTGCGCAGCCTGTCTGATAAACTCACCGATACCGAAAAGGCAGACCTTCTTGCAACGATCATCGACGAGTCCGAGCGGCTCAACCGCTTCATTGCCAACCTTCTCGACATGACCAAACTCGAGTCCGGAGCGATCGTGCCGAATCTCGCCCCCCATGATCTCAGCGAGATCGTCGGCAGCGCACTGCGTCGGGCAAGCAAGATTCTCGCCCACCATCGGGTGGACGTTCAATTGGCGCCCAACCTGCCAATGCTCGCGTTAGACGCAGTCCTATTCGAGCAGGTCCTCTTCAATCTTCTCGACAACGCAGCGAAATATGCGCCGCCGGACACGATGATCGGCATTCGGAGCTGGCGAGACGGCGATGCCATATGCGTTCAAGTTACCGACGAAGGCGAAGGCATCCCGCCAGCCGACCTCGAGCATATCTTCGACAAGTTCTATCGTGCGAAAAAAACGGACCAGGTTCGCGCCGGCACCGGTCTCGGGCTTGCGATCTCGCGTGGCTTTATCGAGGCGATGAACGGCACAATCACTGCGACCAATCGGGGTGATCGACCGGGTGCAGCCTTCACTATCCGCATGCCGATTCCGGACCAACCGCAAGTCCTGGACTCAGCCGCATGAGCGCCCCCACGCCCAAAGTTCTAGTTATCGACGATGAGCCGCCTATTCGTAAGCTGCTGCGCATGGGCTTGACAACGCAGGGCTATCAAATCATCGAAGCTCCAAACGGCAAGACAGCGCTCGAACTGCTGAAGCAAAAGCCCGATCTGGTGATTCTGGACCTCGGGTTGCCCGATATCCAAGGCCACGAGCTATTGCGGATGATCCGCGCACGCAGCGAATCCATCCCGATCGTGGTGCTCTCAAGTCGCGGCGACGAAGCCGGCAAGGTTCAGGCTCTGGATTACGGCGCCGATGACTACGTGACCAAGCCGTTCGGAATGGAGGAGCTATTGGCGCGCATGCGGGCGGCGCTGCGCCATCAGCTCCAGGTCCAAGGCGAACGGCCGATCTTCAAAGTCGGCGATCTGTCTGTCGATCTCGTTCGCCGGATCGTCAAGATTGGCGAGAAAGACGTAAGGCTGTCGCCTAAGGAATACGACCTGCTCCGTGTGCTCGTGCAGCACGCCGGCAAGGTCCTGACCCATAAGTTCCTGCTCGGCGAGCTCTGGAGCCCGACGACGGATGCCCAATACCTGCGCGTCTATGTCCGTCAGCTTAGACAAAAGATCGAGAAAGACCCGGAGCGTCCACAATACATCCTGACCGAGACTGGAATCGGCTATCGGCTCCGACCGCCCGATTAGGGTCACAGGATTATCATCTCGCGACAGGACACTGATGCGAAGCATCGCGCCATACATTTCCGGCGGTGAGTAGCCGTTGATCGGCTGGTGAGTTCGCTGCCGACGGTTTGATCCTGATTATTTCTCTAAATGTCAAAATAAAGCTGCGTCGGGTTTTCGACCAAAATTCGCTGCTGGATATCCTTTGAAGGTGCCCAGTCCATCAAAATATCCAAAAGGTCGGCGTCGTCAGGCTTGTCCTTCTGCGCGCCATGCGGCCAATTTGACGCCCAAACAATTCGTTCCGGCGCAGCGTCGACAAGGTGCCTGGCAATAACGCCGACATCCGAATAATGCGGGGCGGCCATGCGTGACGTCTCGTACGGCGCGGAGGCCTTCACCCAGACTTTTCCGCTGTCGAGCAACCGGCGCAGGCTCTCCACGCCGGGATGGTCGGGCTCCACCGGCTCGAGAAATTTCCCGTTGTGATCAATCACCACAGGACATGGCAAACGAAGGATCAACTTCTCACGATCGGGAAGCGTCCGGCCGTCGAGCTGCAGTTGAATATGCCACCCGAAATCCGCAATCTTGCGCGCCACGGGTTCAAGATCGCTCCAGCTCAGGATCGATCCAGGCAACATGAAAAAACGTGCACCGCGCCCACCGGCATTGTGCCACGCGCTCAATGCCTCATGTGACGTCTCCGGCGTGACAAGAAAGATGCCGCGCGCGCACGCTTTGAGCTCCAATAGCGCGTCAAGGAGGCAGCTGTTGTCGACCCCGTATGCCGTGGGCTGCACGAGAATCACGCGGTCGAGATTCAGCCGCAGCATCACATCCCGATACATCGACGTTGTCGCCAATGGCGGCGGATAACGACAGCTCGGCGCGAGCCCATATTTCTCTCGCGGCCCGTAAATGTGGATGTGGCAATCACAACTGCCGGGCGGGGCGTCGAGCGCCGGCGAACGGGTCGGACTCATCACGGCTTGCTCACTCGCGTCCGCAACGCCTGGACCGCGCTGCGGGGACTGGTGAGCACCGGCTTCACGGTGCGCGCCGACACCGAAGCGAGCGCGCGTGACGTCGAAAAATGTGCGAGCATTACGGCATCGACCTCGCCCAGCCGGTCGACGGCGGCGGCGACCAATTCGTTGTGCTTGTCAGCGTCGCCACTTTTCAATGCGTCCAGCGCGTCCTCGACCAGCACAGTCTTGAGCTTTGCATCACTCCCCCGGGCACGACGCTGTTCCTCGAATTCGGCTTCCATGCCGGCGACACTCGGCCCGAAGGTTGCAAGCATGCCGATGCAGGCCCCCATTGACAATGCATCGTCGAACATCGCCTCGTTCGGCTTGAGAACCGGCACGTCGACACGGCGCGCCAGCGACTCTATCGCGCCGCCGAACGCCGAGCAGGTGAAGAGCACGGCATCGCAGCCGGCAGACAACGCGTAGTCGCCGAGCGCACCGATCCGCCGATACATCGCATCCGTCAGATCGACGTCGCGCGCCCGGTCCCTGCTCAAGGAATCGTCGAGGATGTTGACCGTATCGGCGTCCGGCCAAAGCGCGGCAAACGCTTGCTTGATTGGGTCAACCGCAACGGTGACCGCATGAATCAATGCAATTCTCGGCATGCTCGCGTTCCGGATATTCGGTCAGTGGCCGTAATAGAGATTCGGCACGAAAGTCACGATCCACGGTACGTAAGTGAGCAGGATCAGCAACAGCGTCAGCGCCAGCATGAAAGGCCAGCACTCTTTCATCAAATCTTCCATCGAGATCTTGGCGACCGCCATCATGATGAAGATCACCGAGCCCATCGGAGGCGTCAGCAGGCCGATCATCAGATTGAGCGTGATGACGACGCCGAAATGCACCGGATCGATGCCGAGCTGGTGGATCAGCGGATCGAAGATCGGCACAACCAGCACCAGGATAACAACCGGCTCGAGCACCGTGCCGAGGATCAGGAGCAGGACGTTGATCAACAGCAGGACCACCCAGGGCTCGCGCGACAACGACAGCATCGCCTGGGTCAGTTCCTGGGGAACGTTCTCGCGCGCCAGAATCCAAGTGTAGATCGTGCTGGCCGCGATGATGAACATCAGGTTCGCGCTTTCGGTGCCGACGCGAACGAAAATCGGATAAAGATCGCTCCATCGCAGGGTTCGCAGCAGAAACTTACCCACCAGAAAGGCGTAGGCCGCCGCGACAATGGCGGCCTCGGTTGCGGTGAAGGCACCCGACAGGATGCCGCCGAGGATGATGATCGGCAGCATCAGGATCGGCAGCGAGCCGGCTATCTCCTTGAACAGATGGCGGAAGCCCAGCCAGGGTTGCAGCGGGTAATTCCGTTTCTTGGCGATGATCCACACCGCGACCATCAGGAACACGCCCATCAGCAGGCCGGGCACGATGCCGGCCAGGAACAGCGCCCCGACCGACACGCCGGCGATGCCGCCGTAAACGACGAACGGGATGCTCGGCGGGAACACCGGCCCGATGGTCGCCGCTGAAGCCCCGAGCGCGGCGGCAAAGCTGGCGCTGTAGCCGCCTTTCTTCATCATCTCGACCTGGAGGCGGCCGAGGCCGGCGGCGTCCGCGGCCGCCGAGCCGCTGATGCCGGACAGCAGGATGTTCGCCAGCACGCTCACGTGGCCGAGGCCGCCACGCAGATGGCCGACCGTCGCCATCGCCACGCGGACGAGCTGCTGCATGATGCCGCCGCTGTTCATCAGCTCCGCGGCCAGGAAGAAGAACGGGATCGCCAGCAGCAGATACTGGTCGGTGCCGGCGATCGTACGCTGTGCGACTGCGACCAGCGAGACGTCGCCCTTCATCAGCAGGTAGACCGCCGAAGTCAGCAGCAGTGAGAAACCGATCGGGATTCCGATGATGAGAAATCCCAGCAGCCCAAGAAACAGGAAAGCCGTCGTCACAGCACATCCTCCGAGTGGGTGCTGTCGAACACTCGGCCGCCGGCACGATAGATGCGGATCGCGCGAATGGTATTGCGGACGAGGAAATAGAACAGGAACGGCATCGACACCGGCAGCACGGCAAACAGCCAGCCGCGCGATATCTCCATCGCCGGATATTCGATGAACCACATGTGGGAGGTGAGGAACCAGCCGTAATAGAACAGCAGCACGATCATCGACCCCATGCCGATGAATCGGATGATGTAGAAGACGAGCTGCCAGTTGCGGCCGACGGCGCGCACCAGGGTCTCGACCTGCATGTGGGCGTCGTCGTCCTGAACGTTCGCCGCCCCCAGCATGATGATCCACGCGAACATGAAGACCGCGAATTCATCAAGCCAGGATACCGGGTCGTCCAGCACGTAACGGTAGATCACCTGCGCGAAGATCGCCGCGCAGGCGGCGACCACGCAGAGCGCAACCGCCGCGTCGCAAACGATCCGGACCGGATCTTTCCGCTTGCCCGGTTCGGTCGACATTACTGCTGCGTCTTGGCGAGCTTGTCGAAGAAACCGGCGCCCCATTTCTTGGCGAGCGCGGGATCGCGGCAGACGTTCTTGGCCGCCTCACGGAATTTCGCAACGTCCGGATCGATCACGATCATGCCCGCTTTCTTCAGGCTTTCGAGGTCCTGAGCGTCCATCTGATCGACGATGCCGTTCTGATAGGTGCCGGCGTCGATCGCCGCCTGTGTCAGGATCTTTTGATTCTCCGGCGACAATCCCTGGAATGCGCCTTCGTTGATGACGATGACCTGGTTTTGCGTGATATGACCGGTGCGGATCAGATATTTCTGAACCTCGAACAGCTTGCGCTGCCAGATATTCGAGACCGGATTTTCCTGGCCGTCGACCACGCCGGTTTGCAGCGCGGTATAGACCTCGTTGGCCGCGATCGGTGTCGGGCTCGCGCCCATCGCCTTGACGGTGGCAAGATAGATCGCGTCTGGCTGCACGCGAATCTTGAGTCCATTGGCATCCGAGGGCTGTTTCACCGGCGTCTTCGCCGTCGTCAGATGGCGCACGCCGAAAATCCAGCCGAGGTCGAGCATGCGCATATGGCGGGTCTTGAGCAGCTCGTTGGTGAGCTCCTCGCCGATCGGACCGCGCACGGTGCTGACCATGCTGGCTTCGCTCTTCCACAGGAACGGGCACGACAGCGCATCGAGCTTCGGCAAGAACCGGCCGAGCGAGCCGGCGCTGCCTTCGAACATGTGGATGGTGCCGAGGCTGACGCCTTCAAGGATCTCCTGCTCGCTGCCGAGCTGCGCGGCGGGATAGACCTCGATCACGACCTCGCCCTTGGTCCGTTCATTGACCAGATCGGCGAATTTCTTCAGGCCAGTCTGCACCGGCATGCCCGGCGCCTGGACGTTGCCGAGCTTGAGCACCGTCTTGGCGTCCGCCGCCCCCGCCACCGAGACCCACGCCAATCCGCAGGCCAATACCAGGCTTCCCAACCGATGCATGGCGTTTCCTCCTCTGTGCGCGCTGTGCGCTTGTTTCCACCCTGATTGCATTTTGGACGACAAAAATGCAATAAGTCAATCCCATCGGTCAGGGCAACAGAAAGCAACAGCCGTGTCGTATTTCGATCCCAAGCAGCTTGAGGCCTTTGTCGTCGCCATTTTCGAGAACGCCGGCCTGCCGGGCGCAGACGCCCGGATCGTGGCCGAAGGGCTGGTTGCCGCCAATCTGCGCGGAATCGATTCTCATGGCGTGTCGCGCATCCCGATGTATCTCGAGCGGCTGCGTCGCGGCGTGGTCAATCCGAAACCGAACATCACGGTCGAGAAAATCACCGCAGCGGCGGCGCTGGTGGACGGCGACGACGGCATGGGCTTCATGGCCGGCCGGCGCGGCATGGACGAGGCGATGGCGCTTGCCGCGGACGCCGGCATCGGCTTCGTCGGGGTCAAGCGCAGCACCCATTACGGCATGGCCGCG
>CAZNTY010000098.1:0-7080 GCA_964576085.1 uncultured Undibacter sp.
CTCGGCTACTTCAAAGACGAGGGGCTGGAGGTCGAACTGGTGACGCTCGGCACCAACGCCGCGGTGATGGCAAGCGTCGATCAGAAGCGCGTCGAATTCGGGGTGGGCGTTCCGTCGTTCCAGCTTCCGGTCGTGGCCAAAGGCGAACCCCTGCCGGCCATCAATTACTTCGAGTACACCTACCCGTTCAAATGGGCGGTCGCGGTCAAGCCGGACAGTCCGGTTCATTCGCTCGCCGACCTCAAGGGCAAGGTGGTCGGGGTATCGAGCCTCGGCGTCACGGACTTTCCGATCGGCAAGGCGCTGATGAGGCTGTCCAAGCTCGACCCGGAAAAGGACGTGCAGTGGCTCGCCGTAGGCTCGGGCGTCACGGCCGGCCAGGCCCTCGAACGCGGCAACGTCGACGCCCTTGTTTACTTCGACACCGGGTTCGGCCAGATCGAGGCCGCCGGCGTGAAGATGCGTTATCTGCCGCTGCCGGACGGGCTGCCGAAGGTGGGCGGCTTGTACGTCTCCGCGTCCAAGGAATTTCTCGCGACGCGAAGGAAGACGGCGGTCGGTTTTGCCCGCGCGATCGCGAAAGGAAGCCTGTTCGTCCAGCAAAACCCCGACGCGGCGGCGTACATGTTCATCAAGCTCTACCCCGAGGCCGCGCCGCGCGCCAAAAGCCTCGCCGAGCAAATCAGGGATGTGAAAATCCCGATCGAAAAGCGCGCGCCTCTGTTCACAAGCTACGATAAATCCGTCCATGATCTCGGCCGCATCTCGGCATCGGAGTGGCAGGACGAGATCGCCTTTCTGGGGCTGGAGGGAAAAATAAAGAATCCGTCCGCCCTTTACACCAATGACCTGATTGACGAGATCAACAAATTCGACCGGAAAAAGATCATCGATCAGGCCAAGGCCTTCAAGATTCCGGCGGAGCATTGAGGGGGGATGACTTTCGTGCCGTCACGAACGGCGGCAAGCCGCCGGGCCGAGCCGGATATCGCGCCGTAAAAATCAGCGCCCCAAATATGGGGCGCGGGAGGACACGTTGGATCAGAACGATCAGGATGCAGTGCTCGAAGTCAAAGGCAAATACTATCCGGCCGTCGCCACGATTGTGCTCAATCGCCCGCACGTCAAAAACGCAATACGTCCTCAGGATATGGTGAGCCTGAGCAGGCTTTTGGCGCAGTATCAAAGCGATCCGGCGGTAAAGGCCATTATCCTGACCGGTGCAGGCAACGCGTTTTGCGGCGGCGCCGACATCAACTACCTGAACAAGCTGTCCGGCACCGAGCTCACGACCTACATCGATATGTGCGCCGACGTCCTCACGCGCATCATATCGATGCCGAAGATCGTCATCGCCGCGGTCAATGGCGCCTCGGCCGGCTTTGCCAATCACATTTCCTTTTGCGCCGACTTCTGCATCGCGTCGGAGCTTGCGGCGTTCCATTTCACCGGCGCGAGCAAGGGAATCGCAAGCATGATGCTCGGCGCGCTGGTTGCTCCGATGACGATCGGGCTCAAGCGCGCCAAGGACCTGTTCGTGCGCGGCGGCCGCGTCTCCGCCTCGAAAGCGGTCGAGCTTGGATTCTGCAACTACACGGTGCCCGCCGACCGATGGGCGGAAGAACTGGACAGGCTCGCGGCGGAATTTGCCGAACGCAACGCCACCACCATGGCGCATAATAAATTCCAGCTTAACCAGGGGGCCTACGCCATGATCGGTGCCTTGCGCATGTCGACGCTTGCGGGAAGCGCCGCCCTGTCGGAGATCACGAATCTCCCGACGGGCAGGATCAAGGCGCGCGAGGTCTGACAACCCACAGGTTGCGTTCAGAAGCGGAAATTGCAAGAGCTGCCATGTCGATGGATTTACT
This sequence comes from uncultured Undibacter sp., assembly GCA_964576085.1. Lineage (GTDB taxonomy): Bacteria > Pseudomonadota > Alphaproteobacteria > Rhizobiales > Xanthobacteraceae > Pseudolabrys. The sequence goes on from CAZNTY010000098.1 coordinate 1,872, forward strand.
CGATTTCATAGCGAAACAGCCGGAGAATCGACGAACGATCCCCTGGCTGCTGACGGCGCAGGCCGAACGGCTTGGCGGCAAGCAGGTCATTCGGTTTACGCATGACGGTTCCGGACTGACCTATGCCGGCCTGGCCGCCGCGGCTGAAGCAGCCAGCGCACGCTTGCGAGACGACCACCAGCTCGAGGCGGGCGACATCGCGGCGATCTTCCTGCCAAACGGCAGCGACTTCATTACCGCATGGTTCGCCAATTTGTTCGCGGGCCTGGTCGATATTCCGATCAACTATGAATTCAAGAAGTCGACCCTGCTTTACGGCCTGTCGAACGCATCGGCCAAGGTCATCATCACGGACGGCAGCGGCTTCGACCGCCTCATCGACCCGGAAGTCCGCTCCTATCTCGCGTCCCTGAAGCTGCTGGTGCTGGCCGGCACGTTCAACCGGGATACGATCGTGCAGCAACTGCGCGACCATCAGATCCGCGTGCCCGTGATCACTCTGGCGGAGCTCACCGCGCCGGGTCCGCGTGGAGCCTATTGGCAGACGATCGACGCCGCCGAGCTGGCCTCCATTCGCTACACCTCGGGCACCACCGGGTCCGCAAAGGGGATCATGATGACCCATTTGCAGATGCTGAACAAATCCAACAAGCATATGCACATCCTGACCTACGGAAAGGATGACACGCTGTTCAGCCCGTTCCCGCTCTACCATAGCCTCGCCAGCACGATGGGGCTGATGAGCACGCTGCAGTCGGGCGGCACGATGGTGTCGGGCTTGCGGTTCAGCGCCAGCAATTATTGGAAGGACGCGGCGACGAACGGCGCGACGCTCGGCCATATCCTGTTTCCGCTGGTGCCGATGCTGCTGGCACAGCCGGAGAGCGAGTGGGACCGCAAGCACGCCGTCCGTTATCTCTGGACGGCGTGGCCGAACGAACAATTCGAGCGGCGCTTCAACACGACCTTCATTCAAATCTTCGCCCAGGCGGAAATCGGCTGCGTCGCGTTTCAGCGGGGCGGCAAAGGCGATAACAACCGCGATGTCGGCCCGCCGATGCCGCATATGGACGTGCAGATCTTCGACCCGCTGGACCGGCCGGTGCCGCCGGGCGTTCCGGGCGAAATCGTCGTGCGCCCGCGCGAGCCGCACTATGTGATGCCCGGCTATTATAACAACTGGAAGGCGACCATCCGGGCCTTCAGAAATCTCTGGCTGCACACCGGCGACAGCGGCACGCTCGACGAGAACGGCCACCTTCATTTCATCGGCCGCATCGGCGATACCATCCGAAGGCGCGGCGTCAACATCTCGGCCGACCAGATCGACGACGAGGTCATGAAACATCCTGGCGTGTTCGAATGCGCCGTGATCGGCGTCCCCTCGCCGCTCGGTGAAGAAGACATCCAGGCCTGCGTGGTATGGCGCGACAAGCCGGCCGACGAGGCCGCCGCGGCGCGCGAGCTTGCGGCGTTTCTCGAGGCGCGGCTGCCGAAACAATACGTGCCGCGTTTCATCGAGATCTGCGACAGCCTGCCACGGACAACGACCGGCAAGATTCAGAAGGCGATGTTGCGCGGACGCGACCGGCACGGCGCGGTCTGGGACCGCGAACGGAACGGATGGGTCACGGCGGATTCGAAGGCTCTGCAATGAACGCGGACGGTGGACCGCTCACGACAGGAAAGGGAGAAACGATGACAAGAACGGGCACGGGGCGGCTTCTGCTGCTGGCTGCGGCTTCCATGATCATGGCGGCGTTTGCGGGGACCACGGCGTCGGCCGCCGACGTGATCACGATCAGGGTGACCGATGAAACGCCGGTCGGCCATTTCATCGACACGACGATGCGCAACTGGGCGACGCGGGTCGAAAAGGAAACCAACGGCCGGGTCAAGGTCGAGATCTTCTCCAACAGCCAGCTTTACTCCGACCGCGAGGCGGTGCGCGCGCTGGCCCGCGGCGACCTGGAGATGAATGTCAGCGTCACCGCGTGGATGGCCCAGGTCGAGCCGAAAATGCTCGTCCTCAGCCTTCCCTACATGTTCGACAGCACGGAAGATTTCATCAACATCTGGAATTCGGAGGTCGGACACAAGCTCTCGGACCTGCTGTTGCAGCGCGGCGTGGTCGCGCTCGCGATGTGGCCGAGCGGGCAGCACGTCCTGGCGACCAAGACGCCGCTGCTCAAGATGGAAGACTTCCGGGGCCGCAAGCTGCGCGTGTCCGGGGGCAAGCCGTACGAAGCGGCCATTGCCGCATTGGGCGGCAGCGCCGTCACGCTGCCGACCCAGGAGGTCCCCATGGCGGTTGAAACCGGCGTGGTCGACGGCATCAACGGGGCGCTCAGCTTCTGGGCGGCCAACTATCCCGAGACGCTGCCGAATGCCGTCGAGATCAACATGTGGCACAGCGGCTTCGGGGTCTGGGCCAATGCGGGCTTCTGGAACTCGCTGCCGCCCGATATCAAGAAGATCATGACGGATGCGATGGTCGACGCGACCAAGCAGGAGCTCGTGCTGGTCAAGGAGCAAGAAGACAAGACCTCGGCGGCCGCGAAGGCCAAGGGCGCGAAGATCATGGTGCTCTCGGCCGAGGAGGAGAAGCGCTGGAAGGCCGCGACCAAGGACGTCTACAAGCAGTTTCCGAACCTGGTCGACCTGGCCACGGCCGTCATGAAGAAGTAGCGCCGTGGCGCGCGGAACAACGCGTCCGGGCTGGGCCTCGGCCTATCGTTCAGGCTTCCTGTACCTGTCGCTGGCGCAGCTCCTGATCGTGCCGATCATCTCCTACGAGCTGATCGGCCGCAATCTCAGCTTCGGCAGCGTCTCCTGGGTGGAGGAGCTCTGCAAGCTGATCGAATTGTGGGTCGGCATGCTGTTTATCGCGCTGGTCCAGCTCGAAAACCGGCATATCGCCGCCAGCCTGATCGCGCCGCGGAACCCGACGGTGCTGCTTCTGCTGCGTTTGCTGCGCCACGCAATATTTTTCGCCATCGGCACCTTCTGGATCTGGGTCGGCGCCATCAACGCCTACAAAGAGCGGAACATGAACTCCGCCGGCGGCCTCGAGCTGCCGCTGCTGTTCACCGATGTGGTGCTTCCGGTCGCAGGTCTTTTGATCGCAGTCACTGCGGTGGTTTTGGCTGTTCGCGTCATCTCCGGGCGAAACGAACGACCGCGGGAGAAGACAGCCGGCGATCTCATACCGGATCTCTAGTGTCAGCATGGGTACGGCGCTCGCTCTCATCATCGCCATTCCGCTCGGACTGATCGGTGTTCCGATCGGCGCATCGTTCATCATCGGCGCTGTGATCGCCGCGTTGAGCACGGCGCCGAAAATCCTGCTGGCTTTTCCGACGGTGATGCTGAGGCCGTTTGACAGCTTCACCCTGCTGGCCGTCCCGTTGTTTATCGGTGCGGCCGAATTCATCCTGCTCTCCGGTGTCGGCGACACGCTGATTCGAGCCGCTGGGCGCGCGATCCGCGACCGCTTTCTTCCAGCCGGAATCGTCGGCGTCGGCATGTTCTTCGCCGGCATTACCGGCTCGAGCGTTGCCGAGACATCAGCCTTGGGCCGCCTGCTGGTGCCCCTCATGTCGTCGCGAGGGTTTCGCAAGTCCGACGTTGCCGGCCTGATGGCCGTGACCGGGACGCTCGGTGTGCTGATCCCGCCCAGCATTCCGCTGATCATCTTCGGTTTGATAACCGAAACACCGGTGTCACAGCTGTTTCTCGGCGGCATTGTTCCCGGCGTCTTGTTCGGGCTGACGCTGGCGCTCGCCAGCGTATTCTGGGTCCGGGTGGAGAGGCAGTCTGCCGCAGACCGGGAGGTCTACGACCGCGGCAAGTCAGGCAGCGTTCGCAACGTGAACGTCTCGTTCATTCTTGCGCTGCTGCTTCCGATCCTGATGTTTGCCGGCATTTACGGCGGGCTTGGCACACCCACCGAGGTGGCGGCCTTGGTGGCTCTTTACGCCTGCATCCTCATGATGGTTTTCGAGCCGAAACGCTGGCTCGACAATCTGCTGCACGCGGGCGGCGCAACAGCCGAGGCGACGTCCGCCCTGTTTTTCATTCTGATTGGAACGACCCTGATCGGGAACATCGCGACGGTCGAAACGATCCCTCAAAAGATTGCCCTGTGGATCACGCACGAGGGCATCAACAAATGGGAATTTCTCATCTTCCTGAACATTCTTCTCCTGGTGCTTGGGACCATCCTCGACGGGCTTTCGATGATCCTGTTGATCGTGCCACTGTTTTTCCCGACCGCGCAGGCGCTGCATATCGATCCGGTCCACCTCGGCATCATCATTACGGTCAACATCGAGATCGGTCTCATTCATCCGCCGATCGGCATGAACCTGTTCGCGATCAGCAGCGTGAGCGGCGTTGGCGTGAATACGGTAACCCGCGCCGTGCTGCGATACTATCCGCTCATAATTCTGTTGTTGATCGCGGTCACCTTCGTGCCGTGGTTGAGCGTGGGAGTCTGGCGCTGATATAAAACGTCCTGGCGGCGCTCATCGCGATCGATTCCGGCGCGAGCTTGCCGTTACGCGCTTGCAGCCTGATCCAGAACACCGCCCAGGAACAGTTGAACAATGCGCTCGTCTGCCAGAATGCGTTGCGCCGTATCGGCAATGCGCGTTTGGCCCAGCTCCAGCACAATCCCGTAGTCGGAATTCTCAAGGGCGCGCTTCGCGTTCTGTTCGATCAGGAGAATGGTGATCCCTTTGGCTCGCAATTCTTTCAGGAGCTCAAACAACTCTTGGACCATCAGCGGCGAAAGGCCGATCGAAGGCTCATCGATCAGCATCGCCTTCGGCTCGAGCAGAAGCCCACGCGCGATCTCGAGCATCTTCTGCTCGCCGCCCGAGAGTGTGGAGGCCTGCTGCTTCGCTTTTCGCCGCAGCACCGGAAATCGGTCGAGCGCCGCCTCGATCCGGCTCGCCAGGTCGAATGTTTTTGGCAGGGCGACGCCGCCGATCTCGAGATTGTGCAGGACGGACAATTCCGGGAAAATATTGCGGCCTTGCGCCACGTAAGAAAGACCCGCCGCAAGCAAGTCTCGCGGCGCGCGATTCGTGACATCCTGGCCATCGAAAATGATGCGGCCTGAGCGGATCGGCAGCATGCCGAAACATGCCTTGAAGGCGGTGGACTTCCCGGCGCCATTGGGACCGATCACGGTGGTGATCGCGCC
>CAZNTY010000099.1:0-2347 GCA_964576085.1 uncultured Undibacter sp.
TCCGGCGCTCCGTCCCCTTCGGGCCATGTCCCGAAGGAAAGGGAAAGAGGGCGCACCCCGCGCCGACCAAAGAACAGGGGCGACGACGCTTGCCCGCCGAAGCTCCGCGGGAGCGAAGGCGGAGGCCGACCAAAGAACAGGGGCGATGATGCATGGCCGAAACTCGGTGTCGTCCCCGCGGACGTGGGACATCCAGCACGTGGCGTTGAGGAAAGCCGGCTCGTCCGCTTTCGCGGACGATGACGACGCGGGAGATGACATGAAAGACGATGGTCGCTCGTCACCACCGCTGGCGGCGATCGATCACGCAGGAGAAGCTGTAATAGCCGCCGTAGCGCGGATCGACGCCGGTCGCCTTGGCCAGCTTGCCGTAGGCCGCGCAATGCTGGATCGCAAGCTCGCGCGCCTCGCGTTGCGTCATCGACGCGTAAGGGATGATGCCGCCGGTGTCATTGCCGGTGAGGCCGGGTCCGGGTCCCGCGCATGCGGCCAGCAGCGCCAGGCACAACAGCGGCATCGATCGCGCCAACATTCGCAAGGATCCTCGATTCGCCGCATGATGACGCGGCGGCCGGCCGCTCGCCACTCCTGCCGCGTGCAAAGTTGTGGTCAACTCCGGGACGGAACCCGCCGGCTTGTGCTAGACTTTCTGTCTTCGTTCGGAGGTTCGCTCATGATGTGCATCATGGCGCGCAGGGTCTGGTCGGCCGCTGTCATCGCTGCCGCGCTGACCTTTACCGCCGCGCCGGCCATGGCGGCGAACTGGCTGGAAATGAATTTCTGGCTGTCCGGCCCGCGTTATGACGGCATCATGCCGCCGTGCGAGGCCGCGCTCGAGACCATCGCCTCGCGCTTCGCCACCAAGGAGAGCCGGTTCTGGAACTCGGACCTGCAGATCCTCGGCTTTGAGAAAGTGCGGCAGACCGCATTCCGGCCCTGGGCATCGGGCACCATTCCGCGCCGGTTCTGCACCGCGACCGCGCTGGTCAGCGATGGCCACAAGCACCAGGTCAGCTATTCGATCGGCGAGGATACCGGCTTCATCGGCGCCACCTGGGGTGTCGAGTGGTGCGTCGTCGGGCTCGACCGCAACTGGGCCTATAATCCGGCCTGCAAGATGGCACGGCCCTAAGCGATCCCGATCCATTGCTATTTTGTTCTTGAATTGTTCCTGGCCTTTGCTAGGCTATCGACCGTGTTTTTGGCCGAGGGGTATTCCCATGTTGCGTCCGATCACGCGCTTTTCCGTCATCCGCATTCTCTGCAACGGCCTCATCGGCGCCGCCCTGAGCGGCGCCGTTTTTGCGTCCGGCCTTTCGGGCGCCGTGGCGCAGGATGGCGCCGGCGCCGCGCCGGCGGTTCAGGTCGCGCAGGCTGCCGAACCGCGCCGGCAGAACGAGCCCGGCCGGTTCGACTTCTACCTGCTGGCCCTATCGTGGTCGCCGTCCTATTGCGCCGCCGCGCACGAGCGCGGCAACCGCCGGCCCGACCCGCAGTGCGGGCCGCGGCCTTATTCCTTCGTGGTGCACGGCCTGTGGCCGCAGCGCGAGGCCGGAAGCTTTCCGGCGGACTGCCAGGTGCCGGCCCCCCGGCTCGCCCGCAGCATCGTCGATTCGATGCAGGACCTGATGCCGAGCCCGCGCCTGGTGTTCCACGAATGGGACCGTCACGGCACCTGCACCGGCCTGTCCGGCGCCGACTATTTCGACACCGTGCGCAAGGCGCGCGCCGCGGTGAAAATCCCCGCCGAGTTCCAGTCGGTCGCCGAGCCGCTCACCGTCACCCCCGTGCAAGTCGCGGACGCCTTCGTGCGCGACAATCCCGGCCTGTCGCGCAACGCGCTCGCCGTGGTCTGCGACGGCAAGCGGCTCACCGGCGTTCGCGTCTGCCTGGGCAAGGACCTGGCGTTCCGCGACTGCGCGGAGGTCGCGCGGCGCAGCTGTCGGGCCGCCAGCGTGGTGATGCCGCCGGCGCGCGGCGCACGGGCCGCCGACAGCCTTTAACCGGCTGCGGTGGTGCGATTTAAGCCTGCGGTAACGCTGTTGACGACGCGCCCGTGGATAAGCCGGGCGCGTCATCGATTCGAGCAAGATTCTCGTAACGGCAAATCCGTCACCGTCGCGCCCGGGAAGACGCAGCAAGCGCACGAAAGCCGTGCGGCGACTGGCGTGGGTCACGACCGTAATGCACCGTCTCAAGGATTATGCCGGGTTCGGCATCTGGCTCGTTGGGCTGAGCTACATCGCCGTCGTGGCGATGAACGGCCCGCTGTTCGGAATGCGAGCGGTGACGATGCCGCGCTGGCTGCATCTCGTCGGGCTGCTGGCGGCGATCGCGGCCGTCGTGC
>CAZNTY010000100.1:0-11674 GCA_964576085.1 uncultured Undibacter sp.
GCCGCCGCGCGATCGGCGGGAAATCCGGAGCCGTAACGCGGGCTAAGCGCCGGAATGTGCACAACATTTGCTACTCAGCGGGCAGAATTTCTGCCATAGGCTAGGCGATGAAACGCCGCGAATTGCCTTCTCTTAACGATATCTCACCGGACACGCCGTTGCGGCTCCAGGTTGCGGCGCGGCTCGCCTATCCTGATGGCTCAATGACCGCCAGCGGATTGCGAAAAGAAGCAAAGCGCGGGCGGCTCACAATAGAGCGCGTGGCGGGCAAGGATTACACGACCCTTGCTGCCATTCAGGTGATGAGGGAGTTATGCCGCGTCCAGCAAAGCCCGCCCGACTGCACAAGCGACCCAAGCGGGTCGACGCGCAGGGCAAAATTACTCAGCGCGAAGCTTGGGTCATCCTCGACACAGTTGCCGGAAGGCGAATTGAAATTAGCACGGGATGCAGCGCTAATGACTATAAGGGCGCTGAAAGAGAACTCGACAAATACCTTGCCCAAAAGCACCTGAAAAAAGCGGCGCAAGGTCCGCGCAGTCCGGATCAGATTCCCGTTGCGGACGTGCTGGCGCTTTACGGACAGGACATTGCGCCCAAGCACACGCGCCCGAAAGAGACCGCCGCGCGCATTGAACGCTTGCTCGCCTATTGGAGCGACAAGACTCTAGCGCAGGTGAAGGGCGCGACGTGTCGCGAATATGTGACCAAACGTTCAACGCCCACGGCAGCGCGGCGCGAGTTAGAAGACCTGCGCGCGGCCATTTATCACCATAGGCGGGAAGGGCTTTGTTCCGAGGTTATTGAGGTGGTGCTGCCAGACAAGCCGGAGGCGCGCGACCGCTGGCTTGAGCGCAAAGAGGCCGCGAAGCTGATCCGCACCGCGTGGCGCTACCGTGAAAAGCAGGGCGGGGAGAAAACGGACCGTGCGACCCGCAAGCACGTCGCCAGATATATCCTGATCGGACTCTATACCGGGACTCGCGCTGCCGCGATTTGCTCAGCCTCTTTCGAAAGAGGAATCGGGCGAAGCTGGATCGACCTTGAACGTGGAATCTTCTACCGGCTCGCTGGCGGCAAAAAGAAAACGAAAAAGCGTCAACCGCCGGTCCCGTTGCCGGATCGGTTGCTTGCACACCTGCGGCGCTGGAAACGTTTGGGTCAAAATTTCCCGGTTGAGTGGAACGGCAAGCCGGTCAAAGACTGCGATAAGGCATTCCGCAACACCGTCCGCGATGCTGGCCTAGACGATGACGTGACTCCGCACACGCTGAGGCACACGCAAGCAACGTGGCAGATGCAAGCGGGAACGGATTTGTGGGAAGCCGCCGGCTTTCTCGGCATGTCGGTGCAGACGCTGGAAAACAATTACGGGCATCATCATTCCAAGCATCTGGAGAACGCGCGCAACGCTTACAAGCGTCACAAGAACAGCGCGCGAACCCCCTACGAAACACCCACGAAACGCCAGAACCGGGCGTGAACAAACGCGTTTGAACGCGACAAAAATCTTTGATAATTCAACGGCGACCCTCTAGCCCCTGTTATTCGGGACGTGGGGGTCGCAGGTTCAAATCCTGCCACTCCGACCAATACTTAGCTAGATTCAGTCTTGGCTCCCGACAGCTATGGCGAAAATCGACGACATGCCATGAATTAAGATGCCTCCAGCGATCGGCATCGGTCAGATCATTGCACAGCGCGATATACGCGGCTGCCTGATCATCATCAAGCGCGGCTGGTATGTGCCGCCGAAATGAACGCGAGAACGGGCACCGCCGCCTGCCGCCGCCGATCCGACTGCGCAAAGGCGCGCCGACTCGTCACTTTGGCCGACTGCCGGGACCACGGGCTCAGGCTACGCAAGGATGTCCGATTGATGCCGGAGTGCGGCGCCCGATCTTGCGGTCATGGCTTCGGCCCAGCCGTGGCATAGGAAACTCCGCTTGACGACTATGCGTATTTTACGTATATATGCATCGTGCATACCGTTATTGAAACCCATTCATTTCGACGTGCGGCCGATACTGCCAGTCTAACTGAAGAAGAACGGCTCGCCATCACGAGTTTGGTGGCAGAGAACCCGCTTTTGGGTGACCTGATCCAAGGCACGGGCGGCGCGCGAAAGTTTCGATTTGGTAGGCACGGAAAAGGGAAAAGCGGCGGATATAGAGTGATTAGTTTTTATGCCGCCGATGACGTTCCGGTTTTTCTTCTCGATGTCTATGCCAAGGGAGAAAAAGTCAACCTCACCAAAGCTGAGCGGAACGAGCTGAAAAGAATTCTGAGCAGCATCGCGGATGAATGGCGGGCATCCGTCAAAAGGAAAGTAACTTTGCTAGGAAAGGTGCGAGCATGAGCAAATCTGGAGAACGGCTAATCGGTGCCGCGAGGGAGGCCCTCGCAATCGCGCGCGGGGAGAAGAAGCCAGCGCGTCTCCATGTGCCTCCTGAGATTGACGTTGGCGCCATTCGCGCCAAGGTCAATCTATCTCAGGACAACTTCGCGCGCGCCTACGGCTTTACCATCGATCAAATCAAGGCGTGGGAGCAGAACAGATCACGTCCGGTCGGTGGCGTGCGAGCCTACCTTTTTCTGATCGAGAGAAACCCCAAAGAGGTTCTTGCGCTTCTGAAAAAAGCTCGCATCCGCAAAGCGGCATAAACGCAAAAAGCCCAGCGTTTGGCTTTACGATTGCGCAAATTCGCGATTGGGAGCAAGGGCGCTCGCGTCCGCTTGGCGGCGTCCGGGCCTACCTTTCCCTTATAGAGCGCGATCCCAAAGGAGTGCTTGAGCTTTTGAAGAAAACACGTATCCGCAAGGCCGCTTGAAGAACGTCAAAAGCAAGAAACCGTACTCCGCCAAGGGGACCACCTTGGTACGGAATTCCATATCTTCAGCTAAAAAACAGGCTACCCGGCTTGTGCGGGGCGTGACGCCTCGCATAACCTGCCGCTCCAAAAAAATGCTGCCGTACTGCGGTCAAGGGAGGATGCCCATGTCTCGTTGTGCCCGGTTTCTGTGTGCGTTGGCCTTGCTTGGTCTGCTGGCGGCGGCCGGTTCTCCGGCTCAGGCGCTCGACTATCCGACCCGGCAGCCGCGCATCATCGTCAGCTATCCGCCCGGCGGCTCGACCGACATCTCCGCGCGCCTGATCGCGCAGTGGCTCGGCCAGAAGCTCGGCCAGACCTTCATCGTCGAAAATCGTCCGGGCGCCGGCAACAATCTCGGCACCGATGTCGCGCTCAAGGCGGCGCCGGACGGCTATACGCTGTTCCTGACGAACCCGGCCAACACCATCAATGCGACGCTCTACAAGCACCTGACCTTCGACTTCCTGAAGGACAGCACGCCGGTCGCCGGCATCATGCAGATTCCGAACGTGATGGAGGTCAATCCGTCGGTGCCGGCGAAGACGGTCAAGGAATTCATCGACTACGCCAAGGCCAACCCGGGCAAGATCAACATGGCGTCGTCCGGCAACGGCACCTCGATCCACCTGTCGGGCATGCTGTTCATGGGCATGACCGGCATCAAGATGCAGCACGTTCCCTACAAGGGCTCGGCGCCGGCGCTGGTCGACCTGCTGGCGGGCCAGGTGCACGTGATGTTCGACAACCTGCCGTCCTCGATCGGTCACATCAAGGCCGGCAAGCTGCGCGCGCTCGGCGTGACCACGGCCAAGCGCGCGCCCGAGCTGCCCGACGTGCCGACGGTGGCGGAAACCGTGCCAGGTTATGAAGCCAGCGCGTTCTTCGGCCTGTCGGCGCCCAAGGGCACCCCGAAGGAAATCGTCGACCTGCTCAACAAGACGGTCAACGAGGGTCTGAAGGACCCGAAAGTGGTCGAGGCGATCCAGAAGCTCGGCGGGACGCCGTTTGCCGTGACGCCGGACGAATTCGGAACGTTCCTGACCAACGAAACCGCAAAGTGGCGCAAGGTCGTTCTCGATGCCAACTTGTCGATCGAATAACACGAAGGAAGTGGTGCCCGTTCATGAGCGCTCGTAAACGTCCCGAAGACCTCCGCAGCCATCGCTGGCTCGGCCCGAATGACCTGCGCTCGTTCGGCCATCGCTCGCGGATGCGCCAGATGGGCTATGACGCCGCGGATTGGACCGGCCGCCCCGTCATCGGCATCATCAATACCTGGAGCGACGCCAACCCCTGCCATCTGCACCTGCGCTCGCGCGCCGAAGACGTGAAACGCGGCGTGCTGCAGGCCGGCGGCTTCCCGCTGGAGATGCCGGCGATGTCGCTGTCGGAATCCTTCATGCGGCCGACCACGATGCTCTACCGCAACCTGCTGGCGATGGAGACCGAGGAACTGCTGCGCAGCCAGCCGATCGACGGCGCGGTGCTGATGGGCGGATGCGACAAGACCACGCCTGGGCTTTTGATGGGCGCGATCAGCATGGGGATTCCGTCGATCTTCGTGCCGGCCGGGCCGATGCTGCGCGGCAACTGGCATGGCCAGGTGCTCGGCTCCGGCTCCGACAGCTGGAAATACTGGGACGAGAAAAGGGCAGGGCGGATTACCGATGAGCAGTGGGCCGAGATCGAAGGCGGCATCGCGCGCTCCTACGGCACTTGCATGGTGATGGGCACCGCGGCGACCATGATGGCGGTCGCCGAGGCGCTCGGCTTCACGCTGCCCGGCGCGTCGTCGATCCCGGCGGCCGACGCCAATCACTCGCGCATGGCGGCGCAGGCTGGGCGGCGCATCGTCGACATGGTGTGGGACGACCTGACACCGGACAAGATCATCACGCCGGCCTCGATCGACAACGCCGTCAAGGTGCATCTGGCGATGGGCGGCTCGACCAACTGCATCATCCATCTGGTGGCGATTGCGCGCCGCGCCGGCATCAAGCTGGAGATGGAGCGGTTCGACGAGCTGTCACGCGAGGTTCCGGTGATCGCCAATGTGCGGCCGTCCGGGAAGTACCTGATGGAGGACTTCTTCTACGCCGGCGGGCTCAAGGCGCTGATGGGCCAGCTGCGCAGCGTGCTCGACCTCGGCTGCGTCACCGTCACCGGCAGGACCGTGGCGCAGAACATCGACGGCGCCGAGGTCTACAAGCCCGAGGTGATCCAGTCGCTCAACGACCCGGTGTCGCGCGACGGCGCGACCGCGGTGCTGCGCGGCAACCTGGCGCCGCGTGGTTGCGTCATCAAGCCGTCGGCCGCCGAGAAGCGGCTGCACCAGCACCGCGGCAAGGTGATCGCGTTCGAGGACTACAACCACATGGCGCGCGAGATCGACCGCGAGGATCTCGAGGTTACCGCCGACCACATCCTGGTGCTCAAGAACGCCGGGCCGCAGGGCGGGCCGGGCATGCCGGAGTGGGGCATGCTGCCGATCCCGAAGAAGCTGCTGCGGCAGGGCGTGCGCGACATGATCCGCATCTCCGATGCACGCATGAGCGGCACCAGCTATGGCGCCTGCATCCTGCACGTCGCGCCGGAAAGTTTCGTCGGCGGGCCGCTGGCGTTCGTCAAGACCGGCGACGAGATCGAGATCGACGTGCCGGCGCGCAAAATTCACCTGCACATCAGCGATGAAGAGATGGCGCGGCGCAAGGCGGCCTGGAAGGCGCCGGCGCCGAAATATCCGCGCGGCTACGGCGCGATGTTCGCGGACCATATCGGCCAGGCCGACGACGGCTGCGATTTCGACTTCCTGGTGCGTCCCGGCCACGTGCCGGAGCCGGAGATTCATTAGGTCTGCTCGTCATCCTGAGGTGCGAGCGAAGCGAGCCTCGAAGGATGACAGCCCCGCTATTGGTCGTCGCTCTTCGAGGCTCGGCGTTTGGCGCCAAGCGCCTCAGGGCGACGGGTCGTAATCAGTCGTTCATGTAATACAGCGCGGCGCTGGTCGCGCCACCGCCAATCACGCAGGGCAGGCCGAACGCCACCCGGCCGAGCGCGGCGGCGGTGACGCAGCCAACCGCGAGCGCGCCCTGGCCGACTTTCGCCCAGGTGCTCATCTCGCGCTTGTAGTTCGGACCCTTGATCTTGAGTTGTTCGATCGCGGCGAGCGCATTTTTGCGCAGCGTTGCGGTGTCGGCGATCTCGGCGGCATGGATCACCTCGTCGAGCAAGGATTTGATCTGCGGCGTCTGCGATCTGGCGTCGCGGATCGCCCGGAGCTTGTCGAGCAGCACGCCATCGCGTGACGCGTTGGTCGCGAGCGTGTATTTTGCCATGCTGCCGACGGTGAGTCTGTCGATGTTATCGCGGTCCTTCGACCACGGCAGCATCTCGACGATACGCAACACCGGGCCGTACGAGCCGCTGGCGAGATAATAGCCCCACAGCGCGTCGAGCACCTCCTGTGTCGGCTCGAGCACGACCGGCTTCGTCTCCTTCTTCGCACCAGGCCACTCGATCCGGAATGGCTCCTCAATGCGCTCCCAGATCGTCAGGCTCCGCTTGATGGCGAGCGCGCCGAGCGTCGGCAGCCTGCCATTGAGGTAGTCGGCGATCATCGCCTGCCGGCCGTCGAGCTGTCGGGCATGGCGGCGCAGGATGTCCTTCCAGTCCGGCAGGCCGGAATAGGCGATGCCGCGCACCACCGCCCACTGGTCCTCGGGGCGCAGCGGCAGCATCGTCTCGATCAGTCTGTCGGCCTGTTCGGGATGCGCACCAAGCAGGCCGGCGATGAAGCCGACATAGAAACCGGCATGCTCCGTATCTTTGAGGCCGCCGTAATAACTTAGCGCGTGGATCGCGCGCGGCGCGTAAGCCACGTCACGCGTGCGCGGGAAGTCGTTGATCCAGTCGACCGCGGCCTGCAGCGAATTGATCCGCAGCGGCGGCCGTGCCGCCATCGCCCGGTCGCCGAGCATGACAACCGCAAGCAGCGCCATTACGCATCGGGCCGCAACAGACATCGCATCCCTCCGTGCCGTGTTCGCAGGCATCAGAGTGATGCAGGGGGACAATTTCGCGAGCCCGGCGGGGCAAAGTCGTGGCGCAAAAATGACGTCGCCTGTGCTAAGAGGGCACACATGCGCGATGACATTCCTTTCAACAAAAAGCTCGATCTGAAGCCCGATGTGATCGACGAGGTCACGCCTGGAATCCGGCGCGTTCTCTGCAATAATCCTGGCCCCTTCACCTTTACCGGCACGCTGACCTACATTGTCGGCCGCGGCAAAGTTGCGATCATCGATCCGGGGCCGGCTGACGAGGCCCACATCGCCGCGGTGCTGGATGCGGTGAAGGGCGAAACCGTCAGCCACATCTTCGTTACCCACACGCATCGCGATCATTCCCCGGCGGTGCCGCGCGTGAAGGCTGCGACCGGTGCCACCGTCTATGCCGAAGGTCCGCACCGCGCGGCGCGGCCGCTGCACATCGGCGAGCAGAATCCGCTCGATTCCAGCGGTGACCACGATTTCCGCCCCGACATTGCGCTGCGCGACGGCGAGATCGTGCGCGGCGACGGCTGGACGATCGAAGCGGTGGCGACGCCGGGCCATACCGCCAACCACATGGCTTTCTCCTTCAAGGAGGAGAACGCACTGTTCTGCGGCGATCATGTCATGGGCTGGGCAACCTCGATCGTTGCGCCGCCGGACGGTGCGATGAGCGACTACATGGCCTCGCTCCACAAGCTGGCCGGACGCGGCGAACGAACCTATTACCCGGGCCACGGTCCCGCCGTCGTCGACGGGCCGCGCTTCGTTGCGTTTTATATCGCGCATCGCCGCGCGCGCGAGCGCTCGATCCTTGCCCGTCTCGCCAAGGGCGAATGTGACATCCCGACCTTGGTGCGCGCGATCTACATCGGCATCGATCCGCGCCTGACCGGCGCCGCCGGACTGTCCGTCCTGGCGCATATGGAGGACTTGGTTGCGCGCGGCGTGGTCGAAACCGACGGTGCGCCGACCCTCGGTGGCCGTTATCGCCTGGCCGGCTGAGGCGATGCGGGCTTTTTCTCCGGCTCAGGCCGGGCCTCGGTGCTCACGGCGTCGTCGATATCCTCGAGCAGCGCGCGCACACGCGCGGCGTTGCTGCCGAAATCATAAAAGCCGTAGCGGGACGCCGACCGGACATCGATCTGCGCCCCGGTGCCGAGCGGGCTCACCCGGATCACGACATCCTCGCGAAAGCCCATGATCAGCGTGCGGGCGATGGCCTCGATCGTGCCCTCGCGCCGGCCGGGCCCGGGCGGCCGGGCGTCGACCACGTACCATTTGCGTTTCTTCACGACGGCCAGCGCCGCCTCGTACGCCCTGTTCGGGTTCGCCAGCACCTGCAACGGGATGATGTCGGCATAGGCACTGCGCTGGAGCGCGGCGTTGCCGCTCGGATAGTCGTTGCTGCCGCGCGGGCGCAGCCGGCTGATGACGTCAAATCGCGGGGGACGCACCGGATCGGTGGTGACATCACGGATCGCCGGCAGGCGATAGGCGAGAACGGCAAGATAGGCCGGATAGGCCAGGATGAGGCAGCCGACGAAGAAGCCCGCCACCGTGCGCCCGATGCCCCCCAGGCCCTGGCGCCAGATCACGACCGCCGCGCCGAGCGCAAACAGAATGGCGAGCGCCGCGAGCGCCAGCGCGGCCCCGAACGTCGCCATTGCCGGAACGATCTCGAGCAGGTCGGTCCGCACCACGATAACCGACAGGACCGCGATGGCCAGGGCAAACAGCGCCAGCCGGTTCGACCAGGCGGCCAACCGCGAAACCGGCTCCTCGATATTTGGGCGTCGCAGCACGCTCACGCTCCATCGCGCATCTGCGACAACGGATAAACGAAACGCCGCCGCAACAGCAAATTATTCCGCCGCGACCGCGGTCGGCAGCCGGTAGTCCTTAAAGCGCCGGCGCAGCTCCGTCTTCAGGATCTTGCCTGTCGCAGTATGTGGAATCTCGTCGACGAACACCACGTCGTCCGGCATCCACCACCTGGCGATCTTGCCCTGCATGAAGCCGATCAGGTCCTCCTTGGTCGCGGTTTCGCCTTTCTTGAGCACGATCACCAGGAGCGGCCGTTCGTCCCATTTCGGATGGCTGACGCCGATCACGGCCGCTTCGGCAACCTTCGGGTGGCCGACTGCGAGATTCTCCAGGTCGATCGAGGAAATCCATTCACCGCCGGATTTGATCACGTCCTTGGCGCGGTCGGTAATTTGCATGTAGCCGTGCTTGTCGATGGTGGCGACGTCGCCGGTGTCGAAGAAGCCCTCGTCGTCGAGGATGTTCTCATCGACCTTGAAATAGGCCTTGGCGACGGCGGGCCCTTTCACCTTGAGCCGGCCGAAGGTCTTGCCGTCCCACGGCAGCGCCTTGCCGGCGTCGTCGGTGATCTTCATTTCGACGCCGAACGGCGGATGGCCCTGCTTCTGCTGCACGTCGAGCCGGGCGTCCCCGGTAAGCGAGGCATATTCCGGCTTCATCGTGCACAGCGAGCCGAGCGGGCTCATCTCGGTCATGCCCCAGGCATGGATCACCTCGACGCCGTATTTGTCCTGGAACGTCTGCGTCATGGCGCGCGGGCAGGCGGAGCCGCCGATCACCACGCGCTTGAGATAAGGCAGCTTGGCGCCGGTCTTCTCGAGGTCCTGCAGCAGCATCAGCCAGACCGTCGGCACCGCCGCCGTGAAGGTCACTTTGTACTTGTCGAGCAGTTCATAGATCGAAGCGCCGTCAAGCTTCGGCCCGGGCAGCACCAGCGCCGAGCCGACCAGTGGTGTCGAAAAGGCCAGTGACCAGCCGTTGGCGTGGAAGAACGGCACCACCGGCAGCGTGACGTCGACCGATCTGAGGCCCTTGGAATCCGGCAGCGCGGCCATGAAGGCATGCAGCACGTTGGAGCGGTGCGAGTAGAGCACACCCTTCGGGTCGCCGGTGGTGCCGGAGGTGTAGCACATGCCGGCGGCGGTGTTTTCGTCGAAGCTCCGCCATTCGAAATCGCCGTCGACGCCGCCGATCCAGTCCTCGTAAGCGACCGCGTTCTTCAACGTGGTGTTCGGCATGTGCGCCGCGTCGGTCAGGACGATGTAGCGCTCGATGCTCGGCAATCTGTCGGCGATCTTCTCCAGCAATGGCACGAAGGTGAGGTCGAGCATCATCACCCGGTCTTCGGCGTGATTGATGATCCAGGCCTGCTGGTCCGCAAACAGCCGCGGGTTGACGGTGTGATAGATCGCGCCGAGGCCGAGAATGCCGTACCACGCCTCGAGGTGGCGCCAGGTATTCCAGGCCATCGTCGCGACGCGGTCGCCGAACCTGATGCCGTCACGTTCGAGGGCCTGCGCCACCTTGAGGGCCCTGGCGCGGATGTCGCGATAATTGGTCTCGACGATGGGCCCCTCGACCGAGCGCGTGATCACCGGCCGGTCAGCATGATAGAGCGCGGCGTGATCGATGATGCGATGGCACAGCAGGGGCCAGTCCTGCATCAAACCGAGCATGAGCGTTTCCTTCGTGGGTCGTTTTCAGGGGTTCTTGCGCCCCTGCACAAGTTACCGACCGCCGGTTCCAATTCAAGTGGACGGCGGCCCGCAGAAATGCCGCATTTGACGCCATGATCGCGGGGGTGAGGCAGCATATCCTCGTTTTCGGCGTCCTGCTTTCCGGCGGCGGAATTGCCGCTGCCGATGACATTCCTCTGCCGCGCGAGCGGCCGGCCGAACCGGTCGTCACGGCCGCGGAGATGGCGCCGTCCCTCTGCCGCCAGCGCCTCGAAACCATCGCGCAGATCACGGCGCTGCCGGACCGCATCGGCCCGGGTGCCTGCGGCGGAACCGATATGGTGCGCCTCGATGCTATCAGGCTTGTGGACGGCAGCACCGTCAAGGTCACGCCGGCCGCGGAGCTTCGCTGCGAGATGGCGGCGCAGGTCGCCGACTGGATTCGCGAGGACGCCGCGCCGACCTTCGCTCCCGCGCGGCTCGTCGCGATCGGCAATTACGATTCCTACGATTGCCGCGGCCGCAACCGCGTCGCCGGCGCCAAGGTGAGCGAGCATGGCAAGGGCAACGCCCTCGATGTGAGGTCCTTTGCCCTGGCCGGAGGCAGGATGGTGTCGCCTGTCGATACCGCGGTCGCGCACGACCTGCGCGAGGCCCTCAGACAGTCGGCCTGCGCGCGATTTACAACTGTGCTGGGTCCGGGCTCGGACGGCTTCCACGAGCAGCATATCCATGTCGACATGGCGGACCGTCATAACGGCTATCGCATTTGTCACTGGGACCTGCGCGACAAGCCGGTCGAGGTTGCCCGGGCCGCCATTCCTTTGCCACGCGAGCGGCCGGTGGCGACTGCCGGCCAGACTGCGCATGCCGAGTAAGGAACCATTGACCTAAGTCATCGGATCTTAGCGGGACCGTCGCGGTAACGATAAACCAAGGCGCCGGTTTCAAGCGGGATGCGGCGGCTTATTGTCCGCAGAACATGACCATCACCCCTGCACAAATCGCAAAAGCCCGGGTCACGCATCGTCCCGTGCTCACGCGGCGCGGCTTTCTCAAGGCAGGCTTCGGCTTTGCCGGAATTGCGGGCAGCGGCACCGCCGCCTATGCGGGCGCCGAGGCGGCCTTCGAGCTGACGGTGACGGACTATCGCCCCGCGCCGCCTTTGTGGCCGCGCGATCATCGTCTGGGCATCGCGGTGATCGCCGACTTGCATGCCGGCGGCCCCAACATGGGGCTTTTGCGCGTG
>CAZNTY010000101.1:0-3373 GCA_964576085.1 uncultured Undibacter sp.
TTGAACGATGCGCCGATACAGGTATCCGGGCATGGCTGGACAGCGGCCACGCCGCCAGCCCTGTTCAGCGGAACAGTCAAATCCGAGATCAATGACAATTTCAGCCACGAAGGGCAGATTTGTTGGCGTCAGGACGATGCCTATCCGGGCACAGTGCTGGCCGTTGGCGGCCAACTCGAATCGACGGAAGATTAAGCCATGTCAGGCATCGGGGATATTATTGGCGGAATAGGAGACCTCTTCTCGGCCGGCGAACTCAGCCAGGCCAAGAAGATGGAGCAGTGGATCAACGAGATTCAGGTCCGCCAGCAGGAGCGCCAAGTCTATATGACCCTCGGCGCTGGCAGGGCCGCCATCGGCGCTTCCGGGCTGCAAAACAGCGGATCGGCCGCAGCGGTCATGCGCGCGTCCGCGATGCAGGGTAATATTCAGAGGAGTATGCTGATTCTAAAGGGCGCAGCCGAATATGCCTCGATGAGCGCCCAGCAGGAATCGGCAATGTGGGGCGGGATTGGGAATATAATTGGCGGCGGTGCAGAAATTTGGGCGGGTAAATAGATGCCAAGCATTCCCGAATATTTCGCGACACAGTTCCCCGATCTCGGAAGTCCGGGGCGCGAGGCTGCCCGCGCCATCAGGGAAAACATCAATAGCGCCGGATTTGCGCTCGGTCGCGGCGCTGACGCCGTTATGAACGAAGTGCATCAGGCCAATCAGCAGCATGACGCGCTCGATGCTCTGGACTCCATCCAGAAAGATTATTTTACGGCCAGGGACGATCTGATGGGGCGTATTTCTTCCGCTGCCGATCCGTCAGACCCGAAGATATATAACGACTGGCGCGGCGAGTGGTCTGAGAAAATCGGGCAGACCGCCGACAAGATGCGGACATCGGAGGGCCGCGCACGCTACCAGCAGCAGGCGATGGAATCTCTCTTCGGCCTTGAGAAGGAGGGGTACGCCCTTCAGCAGCAATTGATCGGGCAGAAGGCTGAGAGCGCGCTAAAGGATAACGCGCTGCCATACGCGAACGATTCCATCCTGCATCCAGAGAATACCTCGGCCAATGCGAGCAACGCCATGGCGGGGGTCGATATGCTTGCCGCCGCATTCCCGAAGGCTTTCCCGAAGGAAACGCTGGACGCGGAGAAGTTCAATCAGGCTCAACAGGTCTATGAGGCCGGTGCGGTGGGCTCTATCCAGCGCGCCGCCGCCAATCCCAATTTGGGGCCGGCAGACGTTGCGGCGCTGCGCGACCAATTCACCAGGCCGGACTCGCCATACAAGAAATATATGACCCCGGCCCGCTACGCCGCAGCCTTGGAAGATATAGACAGGCTGGGTTCGCGGCAATCCGACCTGATGATGCGGCAAGCCGAACAGCAGATTCCCGATCTTATTAAGGCCGCCAGAGAGGGCAATCAGGACGCCCTCGACACGCTTTCAGGGTTCCGCGCCATCCCTGGCAAGACGGCTGACGATACCGCGCTGTGGCAGTCCAAGATCGACCGGCTTGTGACGGAGGCGAAGAGCTATCGCGACCAGACCAAGGTCGTTGACGATATGCCGGCCGATCAGTTTCCCGCCGCCATCGCCGCTGCTAAGATGGCTGTGGCGAACGCCAAAACGGCAGATGAGCGGACGGCCGCCATAGCCAGTCAGAACGCCCTGATCTCGCGCATAAAGAGCCGGGAGCAGGAGTTCCATGCCGACCCTGCGATTTATGCTGTAGCGCACGACAAAGCGACGGCTGCCCGTTTCGACGCCTTTCAGAAATCGCCGTCGCCCAAGACGTTCGCGGATTACGCCGATGCAACGTCGAATTATCAAGCTACGCTGCATCCAGAACCCGGCTTCGTGCCGAAGCTTCTCATGGCGCCCATAGCCGACGATATTGGCAAGACAATCGCCGCGCTCGGCAACGATCCCAAGAACGTAGGTGCGGCCTTCGCAAAACTTGACTCATGGCGGCAGATCGCCGGCGGCCGATGGATGGAAGTGGCGCATGAGCTACAGAACGCCAAGGTGCTGAACAGCGATCAGTTCGTAGCGTCTATGCTTTTGCCAGACCCGAAGGCTTCCGTCCTGGTCCACCAACTGCTCAGCGCGTCCGTGATGCCAAGCTCCAACCTTTCTGCTCTTGGCGGGATCAGTTCTGGGGCGGCCACGCAGGCGGCGACGGCTGCCCTACAGCCGCTTCGCGAAAGCCTTGGCAATACATGGCGGGACGGCGGCAGAGTGTACTCCGCCTACACTTCCGCCATTTCCCATCTTGTCCAGCTTACCGCGCCGTCCGGGGCGACGCAGGAGCAATTGCAGGACATCGCGACGAACGCGGCCAATACGATGCTGAACGATAGCTATGCATTTCGCGGCCGTAACGGATCGACGACGCTTCGCATTCCTCTCATGGACCGCAACGGCAAGCCGACTGGCTACGATCCAGATGTCATACAGGCGGGCACGGAGCGAGTGTTGTCGCACATTGATAGTCTCGACATCGTAGCCCCGCCGAGCCTGTCCGGGTTGAATGCCGCAGACCAGAAATCCGTTTATGCCGACCGTTTGCGCCATGACGGCGTATGGTTCGCCACCGGCGATGGCAAGGGCGCGACGCTATACGACGGGGCGGCGGCCGGGGCGGCGGTTATGGAAAGACGTGGCGGCAAGATCGTTCCGTTGACGCGCACATGGGAAGAGCTTGGCAGAGAGCAGCCGGAACAGCCAACAATATCGGTTCATACGTACTGAGAGCAGCAATGCCGCTTCCTATGCTACAAACGACGGATGCCGAGGGTAACACCGATCCGGTGGAGACGCTCCCGGTTTCCCGTTCCGAGGGGTACGGCTCATTCGCTTATGCGGGGCTTGAGCGATCCCTTGGCATATCGTTGGAGACGCAAGCGATCGGCAAGCTGCGCGGCGGCAAGTTTGTATCCTACGATGACGCCAAGAAGCGGCTGGACGATGAGGGTTACGATTACCACGTTCTGCACGGCAATGGGCTATTCGAGGGTGAGCTTAATTCCATCGTCAATCAGCAATCAGCCATCAAGCGGAATGAGGCTATCGGCCAGCAGTCTGGAGCCAGCCCGTACTGGGAGATGGCCGGAGGGGCGGCCGACCCGCTCTTTCTCGCCGCCGGGCCAGTACTGCGCGGTCTTGGCTTCGCAGCGCGCGGGATAGGTCTCGGCAAGTTCATGTCCTCTGCTGCAGCCGTAAGCGCCAAGGGCGGCGTTATCGGGGCGGCGGGTGGTGGCGCGGCTATTGGGGCGGGTTACGATTTTGCGCAATCGAAGGCCGGAACGGCGGAAGGCGATGCCGACATTGACACGCACAGGATGGCGGTGGATGCGGCTATCGGCGGAGTGAC
>CAZNTY010000102.1:0-5310 GCA_964576085.1 uncultured Undibacter sp.
GAACGAAGGCGGGCGCCGACCTAACAACAGGGGCGATGATGCATGGCCGCGTGGCTGAATCCCGAATTGTCAGCGCCAGCCCGCTTTCGGCCGCGGCGGCAGGATGGAGCCGGTCGGCGTGTTGTCGGCCTTGCCGTCGACCTTGCCGTCAACCTTGGCCGGTGGCTTTGGTGCTTCGGTTTTGGCCGTTTCGGCTTTGCCGGTGTCCGTTTCACCGGTTTTGGCCGGCGCGCCAGTCTGGGCCTGCGCTTGCGCGGGCTGGGTTTCCGGAGCCGAAGCACTCGGCGCATCGGCGGCCGGATCCTTGTCCGGATAACGCTTGCGCATCTCGCGCAGGAATGCGTCGAGCGTGCCGACGCTGCCGATCGCCGCGACCACCGCGCGGAATTCCTTGGAGGCCGAGCCGATCGGCGCCGACACGACCTCGAAGGCCTGACGGTCAGGACCGTCGCTCATCTTGGCGGCGTATTTCTCGCGGAAGCGCCGCAGCCCCATCGCATCATCGGCCAGCGCGTAGGCGATCGCACCGCGCAGCACGTCATGCCGTTCCTGGTCGGTGAGCGGCGCGAACTCCTTCCAGCGCTCGCCGTACATGAGCTCGATCGCCTCGGCCGCGTCGCGCCACTTCTTCGCCGCCCACAAAATGTCGGCGCGCAGCCGCAGCACCTGCGGGCCTTTCATGCTCTCGATCACCTCGAGCGCGAGCTCGTGCCGGCCGATGTCCGACAACGCACGGGCTTCGAGCAGCGTGCGCTGGTCGCGCAGGCTGTTGGCAAGCTCGGACAGCCGCGTCGTCTGGATCGCGGCCAGCGCCTTGTCCGGCTTGTGATTCATCAAATAGATCGTGGCGAGGCGGGTCGCGACCTGCGCGCGGGCGGCGCCCTGCAGGCGATGGTCGACCTGGTGCTGCAGCAGCTCGGCCGCCTGGTCGAGCAGATCGACGGACACCAGCCGATCGGCGAGGCGGCGGATCATCTCGTCGCCGCGCCGGCCGATCGGGGTCAGCTCGCGATAGTCGTAGAACAGGCCGAGCGCCTCGATCGGGGGCATGGCGTCGCCCTCGCCGGACATGAACAGGCTGTCGAACGTCGCCGCCGCCTCGTCCTGGATCTTGCGGGTGAGGTCGGAATTGGGATGCGCGAGCAGCGCCGTGCGCATGACATGGAAGGCATCGCGATAGCGCTTGTCCTGCGTGTAGAGATGGGCGAGCAGTTGCAGCCCCTCGGCTTCGGTTTCATCGCCGCGCCAGGCGGTGGTGAGTTCTTCGAGCTGGCTGATGATCTCCTTGTGCGGAAGATCGCCGAGCTTGCTGCGCAGCAGGACGTCACGCAGCCGCCCTTGCGCGGCGGAGCGGCGGTCCTGGGAATCGGCGGCGAACCGATAGGCGGCGAGCGCCTCGGCATTGTGGCCGAGTCCCTCCTCCAGGCGTCCGGTCAGCAACTGGAGCGAAGGCAGCATGTCGGGCGGCACACCCAGCGTCTCGAAATCGTTGAGAACGCTCGAGGCGCCGGCGAAGTCGCGCACCTCGATCGAGCAGCGCAGCAATTCCCGCTTGGCAAGCCGCTGCAACTCGACCGGCAGCGCGCCGGTCGCAAGCTCGACGTTCTTGAGCTCCTCGCGCGCCTGCGCCCAGCGGCCCTGGGCGGCGTGCGCCATCGCGCGCCAGATCGGCGCATCGGAGTTGTCGCCGACCTTCGGATTGGCAAGCTCCTTCAGCGCCTCCTCCGGCCGGTTGAGCATCACGTCGGCGACGGCCTTGAGCACGCTTCCGGTCGCGGTGTCGTCGCGCTCGTCGGCCGTCGCGACGTCGAGCACGCCCTTGGCCTCGGCCGCCATGTCGCGGGCGAGATAAAAACGCGCAAGATCGAACCGCGCCGCGCGGCGCTTGGATTCCGGCGCGGCCGCGGCCCGCGCGATCAGGTCGGACTGGCGCTCGCGAAAATCGGCCTGGCGATCGAAGCCCCAGGTCTGGGTATCGAACACCGTCGGCTGGAAGCTGGCGTTGCTGTTGTTGTCGCGGGTCGACAGGCTGGACGAGGACAGCGACAGTCCGCCGGGCCGGGTGATCACGATCTTGTCGGCGGCAAGCTCGGCGCTGATGTCGTCGGCCAGCGGCTGCACGACGACACCGTGCGCGGAGCTGAGCGCGCGAAGTTCGACGAAATCCTGTTCCTTGAGGAAGCCGCGCGCCGGTCCGAGCGCCGTCACCACCAGCAAGGTGTCGCCGAGATCGGGATCGCTGACGCGGTGCAGCCTGCGCGGGTCCGAGAATGGAATGGTGATGCTCGAGCGGCCTTTGCCGACGATGCTGCGCGCGATCGAGACCGGCCTGGTCGGCTCGACCACCGCGTCCCCGATCAGCAGAACCCAGCCGGGTCCTTCCGGAAAGAAGGTCGCGAGCTTCGGCTCCTCGAGCGTGAGGCGCAGGATGGCCTCGCCGTCGCTGCCGCGCGCGACGGTCATCCGGCGGATCAGCTTGTCGTCGCTGAGCGCGCCGGCCTGGAGGTCCGCGGCGGTGTCGAAGATTGCCCACATGACACGGCCGCGTCGAAACACCGCGGCAGGGGTGGGAGCGCCGAATGGGAAGTCGAGCCGGAGATTGCCGCCTTGGCGGTGGACCGACACCTTCACCGGGGCATCCGGATCGGCCGGCAGCGTCGGCGGACCGGTGCTCTCGGCCTTCGGTTGCGCGGGCGGCATGCCTTGTGCCGCCGCCGATGCGTCCTGCGGAAGCGGCGGGGCCCGGGCTTCGCCGGCAGGCGGCGGTGCCGCGTCGGAGGGCTTGGTGTCCGGCGCAGCCACGATCGGAGCCTGCGGGGTCGGCCTGAGCGCCACCGACGCGGGCGCCGGCGCCGGTTTGGCGTCGGCCGGTGCGGCTTGAGCGGCCTCTGGTTTCCTGGACTCGAGCGGTGCGGCCTCCGCGGTTTGCGGCGTGGCCTGGGCTGCCGGCGCTTCCTTTTTCTGGGCCGCGGGCGGCGGCGCCTGGGCCAGGGCCTGCAGGGCCGCGGCCGGTTTCGCAGCGGCGGCGGGCTTTGCATCCGGACCCGGCGCTGCCGGCGGGACCAAGCCGCCCCTGACCGAGGGCGCGCCTGCGTCGGCCGGCACCGTCTCCGGCGGCGCAAGGCCGGGGGAGACATCCCCGCCGCCGCCGTCCCCCTCGGGCTGCAGCGGCTTTTGCGCCGTGTCCCGCTTCGGCGTCGTGGTCACACCGATATCGACGATGATGCTGCGGCCTTCACGATAAGACCGGACCAACGGCTTGCCGTTGAGACGGAACGTCACCGACGACAGATCGCGGTCGCCCTCGCTGTCGATCCGCGCGACCGACGGCGGCATCGCCGCCCTCGCGTCGGCGAGATCAAACTTGAGGCCCTGGTCGAAATTGAGCGTGAATTTCCCCGGACTTCGATCGGGGGCTGCGCTGGCGGTATCCGGGAGATCGAAAACGTAGCGCACGAAAGTCGGCTGCACGCCGACTTTGACGCGGATCGTCGGCTGCGGCTTCGCCTGGGCGGCAAGCTGCTGCTTGCGCAACTGCCGCTCGGCTTCACGCGCACGCCTGGCGAGATCGTCGATCACCTCCTGCGGCAGGCTGGGCATCAGGCCGACCCAGTCGTCCGGCATCACGTCGATGAAGAGCTTTTCGGCCGCGGGAATGGTGTGAATCTTCACCTTGCGCGCCAGCGCGATACGGATCGCGGTGCCGTCCGGGTCCTGCCTTGCCGCGCTGAAATAGCTCGGCGCGCGCGCATTGATCTGCTCCACCGGAATCGATACCGGCTTCTCGAACGCGACGATCAGAATCGCGCCGGACATGGTGACCTTCGCCTCGACCTCCTCGTCGAGTCGGAACACCAGCCGCGCATAGCCGCCGTCGGTCGTGACCGTCACTTCGCCGTTGACCGGATCGGCGCGCACGGGCGTGAGCGACACCAGCAGGCCGAGCAGCATCGCGACGGCCAGCGCCGATATCGACCGCAACCGGATCTGGACGTGCATTTTCATTTCACTGTCCGCCCGGCTTGCCTTCGATCTGCGGAAGCGCATCGAGCGATGTCGTCTTCTGCATCGAAGCCCGGTTGGCGAGTTCGACCGTCAGCCGCTCGGCCGCCTCAGGCGACATCTGGGCGAGGATCGCCGACATGATCGCCGGCTTCATCTGGGTCGAGACCTCGACCAGAATCTTGAGGTCGAGCCGGTCGAAAATGCGGGCGGCGTCCTTCGGCTTCATGTTCTCGTACATTGTTACGACGTTCTTGAAGCGCTTGAGCTCGTTCTGGTCACGCTGCTCGACTGCGCTCTTGATCCGGGTCTCCAGATCCTTGAGCTCCGCGACTCTCGTCTCGATGCGTTTCTCCGCAGCTTTGAGCAGGTTCTCGCGCATCTCGAGCTCCTGTCCCCGCGCGTCGAGCTGCTGGCGGCGGTCCGACAGACGTTCGAGAATCGCGCGCTCGCCCCGCGGCGTGACCGGCTCGAGCGCGACCTTCAGCCCCCCGGCCGAGTTCGGCGGATCGACCGGGGCCTTGGCAGCGCCCGTATCCTTGGTCGCATCCTTGTTCGCCTCCTTGGCGGCTTTATCGTCCTTCTTGTCCTTGCTCTCTTTGGCCGGCTCCGCGGCCTTGTTGCCGCCGACAGACCCGGTCACGTCGCCGAAGTTGAACATCTCGCGCGCCCAGGGCTGCGGACGCGGCGGCTCCTGGCCGGCGATGATGATTGGGGGCACCGCGGGAATGGTGTCGGCGGTGGTGGGCGTCAGGTCGCTTTTACCGGCGCCGGCAAGCCGTTCGCCGAGAGTATATCCGCCATCGAGCACCAGTCCGGACACCTTGAGCAAGAACAGGCTTGCCGTCGCAACCAGCACCAGCGGAATGAGCCGGACATCGCGTTTGAAGCGGATCATGCCGCAAGACCGCTCACCCGTGCCCGCGCGCGGTCGGCGAACGCCTGGGCGGCGGCGGCCACCTCCCGCGCGGCCGGCGCCTCGGTCAGCTCGGTCGGCTTGGCGGCGCCGGTGATGCGCACGAGCTTCGCGATCAGGTCGCGGCCCGCGGCAAGGCGCTGCTCGAACTCGGTCGAGGCCTGCTGCGCCTGCGCCAGGGTCGCGCTGAGCGACTGCTCGCCTTCGCGCATGGTGGATTTGAGACCCGCGATCGCGCGCTCGGCAATGCCGGTCGCGGTGACGAGCTCGGCGATCGTCGCACGCAGCGATTGTTCATCGGCGCGCAGCAGACGCAACTGCCTGCTCAGCCGCACGCAGTAAAGAATCGTGAGCAGAAGCAGGATCGCGACCATGCTCTCGATCATGAAGCC
>CAZNTY010000103.1:0-7009 GCA_964576085.1 uncultured Undibacter sp.
TTCATTCTCCAAATATTTCTGCATGACAGGCTGGCGCATCGGCTGGATGGCTGTGCCGGAACCGATGGTGCGGCCGATCGAACGCCTGCAGCAAAATCTTGCGATCTCCGTGCCGACACTGTCACAGGTCGCAGCAGAAGCGGCGTTCGACGGCCGTGCCGAGATGGAAGCCGTCAAGCACGGCTATGAAGAGAATCGGCGGATCCTGACGGAAGGCTTGCCGCAGGCAGGCCTCGACAAATTCCTTCCTGTCGACGGTGCGTTCTATCTCTACGCGGATGTCTCGCGCTTCTCGAACGACAGCCATGATTTCGCGAAGCGCATGCTGGAAGAGGCACATGTCGCCGCCACCCCCGGAATCGATTTCGACCCGGTCCGCGGCAAGGATTTCGTTCGCTTCTGCTATGCCGGATCGGCTGGCGACATGCGCGATGCAGTGGCGCGGATCAGGCATTGGCTCGTTCCGTAATCGTCCGGGAACAATTCTCCGTCTTGCGACTTATTGACGTATCCCCGTTTCGCTTTCGCTGCTGCGGAAGCGCACTCGCACGTTTGCGGTAAAATATAACTGGTGGAGGATTGAATGCTTCTGCGCAAACTTTCGATCGCGGCGGCGGTCGCGGGCTTGGCTTTCATGCCGGCTGCGGTCTCTGCCGCCAGCAGGCACGCAACGGCCCATTCACGCACGCATGTCTCCGTGCATCATTCGGGCACGCGGCACGCCAACCGCACGGTGACACGCCGTAGAACCGTGTCGCGCAACGTGCGCGTCAACAGAAATGTCCATGTCAACAGGCACGTGACCGTGCACAGGAACGTCAATGTCCGTATTGGCGCGCGTTATGGCGGCGGAGTCTGGTACGGCCCGCGTCGGCACTATTGGCGCGGTCGCTGGTACGCCTATGGCGTCGGCCCGTGCTGGCTCGCGACACCGATTGGCTATGTCTGGGTGTGCGGCTGACGCGATTCATTTTCAGCCGCCGACGACACAATGAAGAAAACTCCGGCCGGACGGCCGGAGTTTTTTCGTATCGGATGCTCCGTTTAGTCCCCGGGCCGCGTGGCGTCAGGATTTATTGCCCATCAGGCGGCGGCCCCACCAGCCACGCTTTGGCGGCGCTGTTTCTTCGCTGGCCGTGCTCGATACGATGGGGGTCGGAGCGGGTGCCGGAGGCGGCGCGGATTGGATGAAGGAGGACGCCGGCTCGCGCACAGTCGATCCACGCCGCGGGGTATCGGCAGCCTCGGTTTCGGATGCATGCGGCGGCTCGGAGTCGGGCATGGGCGGTGCGGAGGTCTGCGGCTCGACAGGCTCGTGCCCCTCCGGCACGACATGGTCCTGCTGCGCCGCGACTGGCGTGCCTTGCTCGTCACCATAAGGCGAATAAGACGAAACCTCGTCTTGCTCCTGAACTTGGTCACCACCATGATCCGGCCGCCCCTGATAGCCGCCATTTTCGCCGTTGCGGCGATGCCGACGCCCGCCGCGGCGTCCACGCCGGCGCCGGCGCCGTCCGCCCTCCTGGCCTTGGCTTTCGCCCTCGGAGCTCCCGTGGTGGCCTGACTGCGGCTGATTGAAGGCCTGGTCTGTGGCCTCTTCGCCTTCGGGAGAATCGTATGTCGCGACATCGTCGGTCGGCGCGGCGGCATGCGCTGCCGCTGGGGCCTCATGCGTCTCGCGCCCGTCGCCGTTGCGACCGCGGCCGCCGCGACGTCGACGCCGGCGGCGCGAACCCCCTTCGTGAGGCTCCGCTTCCGCAGCAGCGACGGCATCGGCGACTGGCTCGGCCGGCTCCTCGTCCTGCAGCTGTTCCTCGAAGGCTTCATCTTCCGTCGGGGGAAGGGAAGCCGGCTGCGACGCCGCAAGAGCACGCGCAGCCTCTGCGCTGTGCACCTGCTCGCCGCGGTCGATCACGAAGGCCTGCGTTCCAATAACGGTCGGATCGGCCGAAACGGTGATGGTGATGCGGAATCGTTCCTCCAGATCGCGCAGGTGGCTGCGTTTCTGGTTCAGCACATAGAGCGCAACTTCGGCGCGGGTGCGCACGATCAGGTTGTGGGTCGCGCCTTTGAGCAGGGTTTCCTCGATCGCGCGCAGCAGCGCGAGCGTCACCGAGGACACCGACCGCACGTGACCGGTGCCGCCGCAGACCGGGCATTTCTCGGTTGAACTCTCGAGCACCGACGAGCGGATACGCTGGCGCGACATTTCGAGCAGGCCGAAATGCGAAATGCGGCCAACCTGGATGCGCGCGCGGTCGTGCTTGAGAGCCTCCTTGAGCCGCCGTTCGACGGTGCGGTTGTTGCGGCCTTCATCCATGTCGATGAAGTCGATGACGATCAGGCCGGCGAGGTCGCGCAACCGGAGCTGCCGGGCGATTTCCTCGGCCGCCTCGGAATTGGTCTTGACCGCGGTATCTTCGATCGAGTGCTCGCGCGTGGCGCGGCCGGAGTTGACGTCGATCGCGACCAGCGCCTCCGTCTGATTGATAACGATGTAGCCGCCCGATTTGAGCTGAACCGTCGGTGTGAACATCGCGTCGAGCTGGCTTTCGATGCCGAAGCGCGTGAACAGCGGCTGGCTGTCGTGATAGAGCTTCACGTTCTTGGCATGGCTCGGCATGAGCATGCGCATGAACTCTTTGGCCTCGTTGTAGCCTTCCTCGCCGGCGACGATGATCTCGTCGATGTCTTTGCTGTAGAGGTCACGGATCGATCGCTTGACCAGCGAGCCTTCCTCGTAGACCAGCTTGGGTGCCGTCGATTTCAGGGTCAGGTCACGGACCTGCTCCCAGATCCGCAGCAGATATTCGAAATCGCGCTTGACTTCGAGCTTGGTGCGGCTGGCGCCGGCGGTGCGCAGGATCACGCCCATGCCTTCCGGCACTTCGAGCTCCTGCGCGATCTCCTTCAGCCGGTTGCGGTCTTCCGCACTGGTGATCTTGCGGCTGATGCCGCCGCCGCGCGAGGTATTCGGCATCAACACTGAATAGCGGCCGGCGAGCGAAAGATAGGTGGTGAGCGCTGCGCCCTTTGTGCCGCGCTCTTCCTTAACCACCTGCACGAGCATCACCTGGCGCCGCTTGATGACCTCCTGGATCTTGTATTGCCGGGCGCGCACGCGGGGCATGCGCTCCTGGACCTCTTCCAGCGCGTCGGCGCCGCCGACGGATTCGACTGCCTCGTCGTCGACATGGTCGTCGCCGTTGCCATTCCCATTGCCGTTCTCGCCGTTAGCCGGGACGGCCTCGGATTCCGACGTGCCACCCGGTTCCGATATGTCGCCGCCCGCCGCTCCGGCTTCGTGTTCCGGAGTCTCATCGGCTGCCGATGGCTCTTCGATGTCTTGCTCGGCAGTCTCGAAACCGGATTCCGTTGGCTGCCACTCGGCAGGGGCCGGTTCGGCCGCAGGCGGCGCCGATGCAGCGTCCTGCGCCGGCTCTGCGGGCACAGGCTCGCCAAAGCCGTGATCTGGCCCCGCCAGCTCCGCACTGTCGTACCCGGCATTGTCCGGCTGTTGCGCTTCGGCGCTTTGGCCCTCGACCGGCTCGCTGCGCAGGCCCTCCTGATGGCGGCGGGCGTTGCGGCCGCGGTTGCGCCAGTTGCGACGGCCGGCGCGCTGGTCGGCTTCCGCATCGGCATCGCGCTCGGCGCGCTCTTGCGCAGCGATCAATGCCTGCCGGTCCGCGACCGGAATTTGATAATAGTCGGGATGGATTTCTGAAAACGCCAGGAAGCCGTGGCGATTGCCGCCATAATCGACGAATGCCGCCTGTAGCGACGGCTCAACTCGCGTGACCTTGGCGAGATAGATGTTACCGCGGAGCTGCTTGCGGTTGGCGGATTCGAAGTCGAATTCTTCGACGCGATTGCCGCGCATCACCACAACCCGGGTCTCTTCCGGGTGGGATGCGTCGATCAACATTTTGCTGGACATCGTAAAGTCTCACTGGGGCCATGGCGGCACGCTCGCGCATGACAGACGGCGCGGAGCGGGCGACAGCAAGAACGGCCCGATTGTGGTTGAAGGAATGGGGCGCGTGTTCGCGCGAAAATTCGGCGTTGGCGGCGAAATGCCGGACTTCGAATTGTCTTGGCTGCGTCATATGCAGCATGAACTGCGACCCGTGGAGGCGCGCGCCGGAGCGCGGCCATGTTTCTCGTCGCTCACGGTTGCTGCGCATGAGGCCCGAGGGCCGGAGCGCTGATCCGGGTGTCCTTTCACAAGGGTTTCGGCTTGGCAACCGCCGGCTCGCCCTGCTCCTTAAGGGGGGCGACCCTGGACTGGCGCGCCGGATGCCCGAACGCGGCACGACCGGATTTCAACCGTCAGCAGACTCCTACATACGGCCCTAGGCCCTTCGTGGCAAGGGAGCGTGGCGACCTGATTGAAAAAGGCCACAGTGGGCCTGCGAAAGCGCCGGCAACTCAAGTTCCGTTCACGGCGGCGGAGGGAAATGGAGTAAAACCGCTCCGACGGGTCGGATTCGAGATGGGCCGAGCGCATATTCTGGCATTTGCAATCGCGGGCATGCTCGTCGGCGTGCCGCTGGCCTTTGCGGTCGAGCAGCCGGCGGCCAAAGCCCAGACCTTCCCGGTCGCCAGCGACGTGCGATTGGGCGGCGACGCCACGGCGACGCGTTTCGTGATGGACCTGAGCGAAAAGGTCGACATCGCGGTCTTCACGCTGGCCGACCCGTATCGCGTGGTGGTCGATCTGCCCCAGGTAATCTTCAAGCTGCCGTCGGGAACCGGTGAGACCGGCCGCGGCATAATCAAGGCGTTCCGTTATGGCCTGGTGATGCAAGGCGGTTCGCGCATCGTGCTCGATGCCAAGGGGCCGGTGCGCGTTGAAAAGGCTTTCGTGCTGGCGCCGGCCGATGGCCAGCCCGCGCGTCTGGTGCTCGATCTTACCGCGACCGACCGGGAGACCTTTCTACGCAATGCCGAGCTCGAACAGCGCCCGGCCCATGCCGGACCGCACATTGCGGTGCCACCGGCAAGCGATGATCCACGTCCGCTGGTCGTAATCGATCCGGGCCACGGCGGCATCGACAACGGGACCAAGGCGGCGACCGGTGAGCTTGAGAAGACTATCGTGCTCGATTTCGCGTTGATGCTGCGGGACAGGCTCGAGCAGTCGAAGAAATACCGCGTGGCAATGACGAGGAGCGATGACACGTTCGTGCCGTTGACGGAACGGGTGCGTTTTGCGCGCTCGCTCAAGGCCGCACTGTTCATCTCGATCCACGCCGATTATCTCCCCAAGCGGGAAGGTGAAGCGCAGGGTGCCACCGTCTATACGCTCTCCGATACCGCCTCCGACAGCGAGGCGGCCCGCCTTGCCGAGGACGAGAACAAGGCCGACGTCATTGCCGGGGTCGATCTGACATCCGAATCCAGCGAGGTGGCCGACATCCTGATCGATCTGGCGCAACGCGAGACCAAGGCCTTTTCCGTGCAGTTTGCCCGCGACCTGGTCGGCGAGCTCAAGACCGCCACCCGCCTGCACAAGAATCCGATGAAAGCGGCGAGTTTCGTGGTCCTGCGATCACCGGACGTGCCCTCAGTGCTGGTCGAACTGGGTTATGTCTCGACGAAAGACGACCTGAAGCAGCTTATGTCCCAGTCATGGCGGGAGAAGACCGCCGCGGCAACGGTCAAGGCGGTCGACGCTTTTTTTGCACCCCGGATGGCGGGCGCCGGTTCGGCGCGGCCGCCGAATTGAACCGATTTTGACTGGACTTTCCATGCGACCACGGCCTCAGTTTCAACATAAAACCGGGCGAGCAAGGGCCCGGGCCGGTCTGCCGGCGGCTGGGCACAGCCGGTCATGGAGGGGTACGGCCTTGATCGCAGCCATGAGAGCGGCCTCGAGTGCGGCCTGGGTGGTTTCGCGCATGGTCGAGGATTCGGCGGGACGGCAGGCATGAAGCTTTTTTTGCGCTTCTTCGGGTTCCTGTTCGCGGCCGGTACCATCCTGTTCGTGGTGGGGGTCGCGGCCGCCGCCGGCCTTCTGTGGCATTTCTCCAAGGACCTGCCGGACTATTCACAGCTTCAGGATTACGAACCGCCGGTGGCGACGCGGGTTCACGCGAGCGACGGCTCGCTGGTCGCCGAATACGCGCGCGAGCGCCGGCTCTATATCCCGATCCAGGCGGTGCCGAAGCTCGTCATCAATGCCTTCCTCGCCGCCGAGGACAAAAACTTCTACGAGCATGGCGGTCTTGATTTCACCGGCATCGCGCGCGCCGCCGTCAATTACGTGCAGAACTTCGGTTCGAACCGCCATCCCCAGGGCGCTTCGACCATCACGCAGCAGGTCGCCAAGAACTTCCTGCTGTCGAATGAAGTGTCATTCGAGCGCAAGATCAAGGAGGCGCTGCTGTCGCTCAAGATCGAGCGCACCTACAGCAAGGACAAGATTCTCGAGCTCTATCTCAACGAGATCTATCTCGGGTTCGGCGCCTACGGCATCGCGTCGGCCTCGCTTACTTATTTCGACAAGTCGGTGCATGAGCTCACGGTCGCAGAGGCTGCCTATCTCGCCGCGTTGCCGAAAGCGCCCAACAACTACCATCCGTTCCGTCAGCGTGAGCGCGCCATCGAGCGCCGCAACTGGGTGATCGACCAGATGGCGCAGGACGGCTTCATCAAGGCTGCCGATGCCGAGAAGGCGAAGCGCCAGCCGCTCAACGTCGTGCAGCGGCCGAGCGGCGCCCGCATCTTCTCCGCCGAGTATTTCGCCGAGGAAGTGCGCCGCGAGATCTACGAGCGGTACGGCGAGAAGAAGCTCTACGAGGGCGGCCTGTCGGTGCGCACCACGCTCGATCCCAAATACCAGGCGCTGGCGCGCAAGACGCTGATCGCCGGTTTCCAGCACGACGGCGAGACGCCACGGCGCCACATCCGTCAGCGCCTTCACGTCGGCGAGCTTGATTCCCCAATCGCCTTTGATGTCGATTTGCGTGACAGGCCCGCGCCAGCCATGCACCTCGTCGTAGCGCAC
>CAZNTY010000104.1:0-8256 GCA_964576085.1 uncultured Undibacter sp.
GGGGGGGGGGCGCTGGTTGGCCCCCCCCCCCCCCCCCGGCGCCAGGTTGCCGAACAGCGCGACCAGCCCGCCCTGCGGCTCGAGCGGTTTTGCACGCGCGGCGAGGTAAGTGCGGTCGACGAAGCTGCCGGCGTCGGCGGCAAGCCGCTGGAGCCGGCTGGCGGACTGGTCGCGCTGTTCGGCAATCTGGCGCCGGGCGGCGCCATCCTCAAGCGCTCCGCCGCCGACGAGAGGCTGTTCGAGCATGAAGGACGCGCGGTGGTGTTCAATTCGCTCGAGGATCTCGCCGCCCGCGTCGACGACCCGGCGCTCGACATCGCCGAGAACGACATCATGGTGCTGCAGAACGCCGGGCCGAACTCCGCCGCGGCCATGCCGGAGGCCGGCTACCTGCCGATCCCGAAGAAGCTCGCCGCCAAGGGCCTCAAGGACATGATCCGCATCTCGGACGCGCGCATGAGCGGCACCGCGTTCGGCACCATCGTGCTGCACATCACGCCGGACGCCGCCTCCGGCGGCCCGCTGGCGCTGGTGCGCACCGGCGACCGCATCAGGCTGTCCGTGGAGTCGCGCCGTATCGACCTCATGGTCGACGAGGCCGAGCTGAAGAAACGCGCCGCGGCGCTGCCGGGCCACCCGCCGGTCCCCGCCCGGGGCTACGCCAGGCTCTACGCCGAGCAGATTCTCGGCGCCGACCATGGCTGCGATTTCGGGTTTCTGCGGTCGCGCTGACGCGTTTACGCCCGCGTAGCCTTAACGGGTGTTTAACCACGATCTGCGCGGCGAATTAACTTGCATAAAATTTTACCGCCCTAGCGTGAAACCGGGCGAGAGCGGCGCGTCGGCGCAGGCCGGGCACGATGGACAGCGTCTTCGACAATCTGATCTATCAAAACCAGTGGTGGCCGATTCTGATCGCCACGGTGTTCTGCTTCTTCGCGAGTTTCGCCATCGTCAGCGTCTTCCGCAAGATTCATGGAGTGGCCGAGCGCGCGCGGCGCGATCTCACCGAGCAGCACAACAGGCTCGATGGCGCGCTCAACAACATGATCCAGGGCCTGTGCATGTTCGACGCGCAGGATCGCCTGCTGATCTGGAATCACCGCTACGTTGAAATGTACCGCATCGCGCCGGATGCCATCTGGGCCGGTTGCACCATTCGTGACCTGCTCAACGCCCGCATCGCCGCCAATACCTTCCCGCTCGATCCGGAAAAATACGAGGCCGAACGCTACGACGCGCTGCGCCACGGCAAGTCCTTCAGCAAGACCACCGAGCTTCCCGACGGCCGCTGGATCGCGGTGGTCAACCAGCCGATGCCGACCGGCGGCTGGGTCGCGACGCACGAGGACGTCACCGAGCGCGTGCGCGCCGAGCGCGAATTGTCGCGCACCCGCGCCTTTCTCGACGCCGTCATCAGCAATGTGCCGACGCCGATCATCGTGAAGGATGCCGCCGACCTGCGCTACCTGCTGGTCAACAAGGCGGCCGAGAAATTCTTCGGCGTCGAGGCCGCAAACCTGATCGGCAAGACCTCGCATGACGTCTTCGAGACCTCGGTTGCCAACGACATCCGCGACCGCGACCTCGCGATGCTCAACAGCGGCCAGGAGGCATTCTTTGACGAGCATTCGGTGATGACGCCGGCGGGCGAGACGCGGATCATCACCACGACGCGGCTTCCGGTCGCCGGTCCGGACGGCAAGCCGCAATACCTCATCAGCGTGCTGCACGACGTGACGCAGCGCAAGCGCGACGAGGCCCGCATCGCCTACATGGCGCACCACGACACCATGACGGGTCTGCCGAATCGCGCGGCGTTCAACGAGTGCCTGAGCGCAATGATCGACATGGCGCGCGCCTCGAACGACAGCTTCGCGGTGCTGTGCGCCGATGTGGATCGCTTCAAGTCGATCAACGATGCGTTCGGCGCCAGCATCGGCGATGAGCTGCTGCGCCAACTGTCGTCGCGGCTCGAGGATGCCTGTCAGGGTGCGTTCCTGGCCCGGCTTGGCGGCGACGAATTTGCCGTGATCTCGCCGACCGGCGCGCAGCCGGCGATCGCCGAGGCGCTGGCCGGCCGGCTGCGCGCGGCCGCCGCCGCCGGTTACGAGATCGACGGCCACTCGATCGCCGTCAGCCTGACGCTCGGCGCGACGATCTTTCCGACCGACGCGCAGGATGTGGCCGGTCTTCTCGCCAATGCCGATATCGCGCTGTCGCGCGCCAAATCCGAGGAACGCGGCTCGGTCCGCTTCTTCTCGATCGACATGGACAAAGAGCTGCGCGAGAAGCGCGCGCTGCAGCACGACCTGCGGCAGGCGCTCGCCAACGACGAGCTCCAGCTCTACTACCAGCCACAGGCTGACATGGATGGCGCGGTCATCGGCTTCGAGGCCCTGGTGCGCTGGCATCATCCCCGCCACGGCATGGTGCCGCCATCGACTTTCATTCCGCTCGCCGAGGACAGCGGCCTGATCATGATGCTCGGCGAATGGGTGTTGCGCGAGGCGTGCAAGGAGGCGGCGGACTGGCCGAAGCCGCTGCGCATCGCCGTCAACCTGTCGCCGATGCAGTTCCAGCACGGCGAGCTGGCGAACCTCATCCATCAGACCCTGCTGGAAACCGGGCTGTCGCCGAGCCGGCTCGAGATCGAGATCACGGAAGGGGTGCTGATCGGCGATTTCTCGCGCGCGATGGCGATCCTGCGCCGCATCAAGAACATGGGCGTGCGGATCGCGATGGACGACTTCGGCACCGGCTACTCATCGTTGTCCTATCTGCAGTCGTTCCCGTTCGACAAGATCAAGATCGACCAGGTCTTCATCGCCAACCTGATGAACTCCCCGCAATCGGAGGCGATCGTGCGCGCGGTGATCGGCCTTGGCCACGGCCTGAAGTTGCCGGTGATCGCCGAAGGCGTCGAGACGCAGGCGCAGCGCGACTTCCTGGCGGGGGCGGGATGCAATGCGATGCAGGGCTACCTGATCGGCCGGCCGCAGCCGATCGAGCATTACGCCGAGACAGTGGGCCGGCCGCCGCGTGAGGCAGCAAGACTGGCCACGGCCAGCTGACGGAGCTGCCCGGCGGCCGTTATGGTCCATAATTTAGCAACGTCAGGTTGCAATGTTTTCTTTATAAATTCGGCGTAACCATTTGTCGTTGAGGAGTAGCGTTTGGGAGCGACCGTTGTCCGCCGCTCTGTCGATTATCTCGGAAGTGGAATCCGCGCTCCACGGTGCGTCGAGCGAAAAGCGGACCGACATCCTGCGACGCGTGACCGATCTTTTTGTGGCGTCGGCGGACACATCCAGCGAAGCCCAGGCCCAGTTGTTCGACGGCGTGATGGGCCAGCTCATCAGTCACGTCGAAAGCCGGGCCGCCGCAGAGCTGAGTCACCGGCTCGCGGTTCTGCCCAACGCGCCGGCGGGAACGATCCGCCGCCTCGCGAACAATGACGACATCGAGGTCGCCGCTCCGGTTCTCGTCCGGTCACGGCGGCTCACGGAAGGCGATCTGATCGAGATCGCGAAGCTGAAAAGCCAGGCGCATCTTCAGAAGCTTGCGAGCCGGCCGCTGTTGAGTGCCGCCGTGACCGATGTCCTGGTCGATTACGGCAACTCCATTGTCGCCAACGAGCTTGCGATCAACACCGGGGCGCAATTCTCCAGGCTCGGCATGGCCAAGCTGGTGATGCGCGCCGACGGTGACGACCGCCTGACGCAATCGATCGCGGCGCGCAACGACATTCCGCCGCGCCTGTTCCAGCAGCTCGTCGCGCAGGCCACCGATGTCGTGCGCAAGAAACTGCTGGCCGACGCGCCGCCGGAACGGCAGGACACCATCCAGCAGGTGCTCGCCGACATTGCGGCGCAGGTCGGACCGAAGCGCGCGTCGCGTCAGGCGATGACCGTCGCCCACCAGATGATGACGTCGATCAGTCAGGACACCGAGCTGTTCCAGACCAAGATGATCGAATTCGCCAACGAGAAGCGCATCCCGGAAACGATCGCCGCGCTCTCGATCCTCAGCCAGATTTCGAGCGAGGAGATCGAGCAGCTGTTCTATTCGCCCAATGAGCTCGGCATGCTCGTGCTGTGCAAGTCGATCGGCTTCGACTGGCAGCGCTCGGAAATTCTCATCCTGGCGACGCCGGCGGGCCAGAACTACGAGCAGGCGCAGCTCGACGATTTGCGCGTGCAATTCGACGCGCTGTCGACCGCGTCGGCGCAGCGTCTGCTGCGATTCTGGCAGGGTCGCCAGGCCGTGGTCAGGGCGATGAAAAAGACCGGCGGCTGATGCCGGCGCCGGTCGTCTGTCTGCCGCGCAAGCCTTAATGCGAAGCTGGTGCTGCCGGAGTGGATTGAACACTCGACCTCCCCCTTACCAAGGGGGTGCTCTACCACTGAGCTACGGCAGCACGCGCGCGGCCGCTTCGGGGCCGGCGGGAGCCGAATATCCGATCGTCGGCGCCATGTCGAGAAGGTGCATGTCGAGAAGCTGCATGTCGAGAACCGCTTTGCGCCCGGCCGTGGCCGCTACTATGGTGCGGCCGTGAGGCGGCAATGACCGACAGGACGCCGGAACAGGAAGCGCGGGCGCAACGGCTGGCGCGGCAGCTGCGCGAAAACCTCAAGCGCCGCAAGGCCCAGGCACGCCTGCGCCGCCAAAGCCAATCCGTGCCGGGCGCAAAGCGCGGATAGGCCAGGCCGGACTTTCGCCGCAATCGGGCGGCGATGGTGGCGGGCGCAACAGACCAACACGGGGGCAGAATGGACCGGATCCGAATCATTGGCGGCCAGCGCCTGTCCGGCACCATTCCGATCTCCGGCGCCAAAAACGCCACGCTGCCGCTTATGATCGCGAGCCTGCTCACGCGGGACACGCTGATCCTGGAGAACGTCCCCCGGCTTGCGGACGTCGTGCTGCTGCAGCGCATCCTCGGCAATCACGGCGTCGACGTGATGATTGCCGGCAAGCGCCGGGACAGCGATCCCAACAGCGGCCGCACCATCCATCTCTCGGCCAAAACCATCGTCGATACCACCGCGCCTTATGATCTCGTCTCGCAGATGCGCGCCAGCTTCTGGGTGATCGCGCCGCTGGTCGCGCGCATGGGCGAGGCGCGCGTCTCGATGCCGGGCGGCTGCGCGATCGGCACGCGGCCGGTCGACCTGCTCATCATGGCGTTGTCCGCGCTCGGTGCCGAAATCGAGATCGACGCCGGCTACGTCATCGCCCGCGCGAAGAACGGCCTGCGCGGCGGCCGGATCATTTTCCCGAAGGTCACGGTCGGCGGCACACATACTGCGATCATGGCGGCATCGCTGGCGCGCGGCACGACCGAGATCGAGAACGCGGCGCGCGAGCCCGAGGTCGTCGATCTCGCCGACTGCCTCAACAAGATGGGCGCCAAGATCGTCGGCGCGGGCACCGCGCGCATCGTGGTCGAGGGTGTCGACCGGCTGCACGGAGCGACCCACAGCGTGCTGCCCGACCGGATCGCGACCGGCACCTATGCGATGGCGGTGGCGATGACCGGTGGCGACGTCCTGCTGCAGAACGCGCGGCCGGAACTGCTGCAGGCCGCGCTCGACGTCATCGCCAAAGCGGGTGCGACGGTGACCGCGACCAATGAAGGCGTGCGCATCGCCCGCAATGGTAGTGCGATCCAGCCGGTCGAGGTCACGACTGCGCCGTTCCCCGGCTTTCCGACCGATCTCCAGGCGCAGCTGATGGCACTGATGTCGCGCGCCAAGGGCACCTCGCACATCACCGAGACGATTTTCGAGAACCGTTTCATGCACGTGCAGGAGTTGGCGCGGCTCGGCGCGCGCATCCAGCTCAACGGCGAAACAGCCACCATCGAGGGCGTCGAGAAGCTGAAGGGCGCGCCGGTGATGGCGACCGACCTGCGCGCCTCCGTCTCGCTTGTGATCGCGGCGCTGGCCGCGGAAGGCGAGACCACCGTCAACCGCGTCTATCATCTCGACCGCGGCTTCGAGCGGCTCGAGGCCAAGCTCGGCGCCTGCGGCGCGCAGATCGAGCGGCTGAGCACCTGAGCCGTCATTCCGAGGGCGCGGGCCAACGGTCCGCGCGAAGCGCGGCCCGATGACCCGCGAACCCGGAATCCATAATGTGAGACTGCGGAGTATGGATTCCGGGTCCGCTCGCCATAGCGCGCCGAAGACACGCGTTAACGGTGCTTATGGCTCGCGTGCCGGAATGACAGTGGGACAAGCCCGGCCATGACAAGTATGGTACGGCGGGCTTTAGGGGGAAATGTCGTGGCCAAGATCAAGATCATGAGCGCGGGCGCGGTGCAGTCGATGGTGACGCTGCTCGGCAACGAATTTGCCGCGGCGAACGGGCATGAGCTCGACCTGAATTTCGCGACCGTCGGCTCGCTGCGCGAGCGGCTCGGCGGCGGCGAGCCGACCGACGTCGCGATCCTGTCGGAATCCGCGGTTGCCGCGCTGGCGAAGAGCGGCCTGTTTGTGCCAGGCAGCATCAAGGACCTTGGCCGCACCCGTACCGGCGTCGTGATCCGCCAGGGCGCGCCGAAGCCGGACCTCTCCAGCGTCGAGGCATTCAAGCGCGCTCTGCTCAATGCCAGGGTGGTGTCGTTCTCCGATCCGAAAGGTGGCGGTTCGTCCGGCACCTATTTCGCCAAGCTGCTGGAGCGGCTCGGCATCGCCGAAGACATCAACAGGAAGGCCGTGCTGAAGAAGCGCGGCTACGAGGTGGCGCAGGCCGTGGTCGACGGCGAGGCCGAGATCGGCACCACCTTCATCAGCGAAATCCTGACCGTGAAGGGCGCCGAGGTGGCAGGCGCGCTGCCGGCGGAGCTGGAGAACGCCAACACCTATACCGGCGCGATCCATGCCGGCAGCGCCCAGCGCGAGGCCGCAGCTGCCCTGCTGACGGCGCTGAGCGATCCGGCCAGCCGGCCGCGCTGGGTCGCGGCGGGGCTTGAGCCGGCGTTTTGACGCTTGCGCGGCCCCGAGACCCTGCCTAACTAGCCTGGCAGGAGAAGCGCCCGATGGACCCCAAAGCGGACAGGACGGACCTGCTCAAATTCGTTGCCCTGGACGGCGAAGATCTCGAGGTCGTCTCGACCCATTTGCAAGATGCGGTGGTCAAGGCCTCCGAGGTGCTGTGGCGGCCGCGGGAGCACCGGCTCGTGATTGCGCTCAACCGTTTCGATTGGGAAAGCGCCGTGCAGGCCCGGCCAGAATTCCGCCGCCGGCGCGCGGCCCTGAGGTTTGAACGGGTGCTCGCCTGCAAGTGCCGCGACCTCGACCCGCAGAATAAGGATGCGGTCCTCAATCTCCTGTCAGTCGAATTCACCGAGACCGACGCCCCGGCCGGCGTTGTCACGCTGATCTTCTCCGGCGGCGCCGCTTTGCGGCTCGAGGTCGAATGTCTGGAAGCCGAGCTGGCCGATCTCGGCCCGACCTGGACCACCACCGCCTGTCCGGCCCATGCCGACGGCGAATTGACCGGCCTGCCGCCGCGCGTGGCCCGCTGACATCCTCGCTGCGGGGTTGACGCGCCCGCGGCGATCACCCATTGACCTGCGCGGGCGGACTTCCGCTGGACCCAAGCCATACCCAAGCCATGCCGCAGCGTCTCGACAGCACCGCCGCCGATTTCCCGGAGCGCTTCCGCGCCTTTCTCGCGGTCAAGCGCGAGGCGTCGGCCGACGTCGAGCAGGCGGTGCGTGCGATCATCGCCGACGTGGTGGCGCGGGGCGATGACGCTCTGATTGCGCTGACGAAAAAATTCGATCGGCTTGATTTGACGGCCGCTACGATGCGCGTCAGCGCGGCTGACATCGACGCAGCCGGAAAGGCCTGCGATCGCCGGGCGCTCGACGCGCTCAAGCTCGCGCGCGACCGCATCGAGGCTTATCACGTCCGGCAGAAGCCGAAGGACGACCGCTTCACCGACGCGCTCGGTGTCGAATTGGGCAGCCGCTGGACAGCGATCGAGGCGGTCGGGCTTTACGTTCCCGGCGGCACCGCGGCCTATCCGTCGTCGGTGCTGATGAACGCGGTGCCGGCCAAGGTCGCCGGCGTGCCGCGCATCGTCATGGTGGTGCCGGCGCCCGACAATAGGCTCAACCCGCTGGTGCTCGCCGCGGCGAAGCTCGCCGGCGTCAACGAGGTCTTTCGCATCGGAGGTGCGCAGGCGGTGGCCGAGCTCGCCCACGGCACGCGGACGATCAAGCAGGTCGCCAAGATCGTCGGGCCG